>JACQXZ010000029.1 GCA_016208465.1 Actinomycetota bacterium | reverse complement strand
GAATAGGGACTACGCCATGAGTCGCCTCCCGCGCGGAGGCGTGGATTGAAACTTATATATGTATGGATAATATGTACTCAAAAGCGGCGTCGCCTCCCGCGCGGAGGCGTGGATTGAAACGCGTCCCCTGATACGTGGACGGTAAAACTTGACGGTCGCCTCCCGCGCGGAGGCGTGGATTGAAACGATATTGTACCAAGACATTTTTAACACCTCCTCCCCAGTCGCCTCCCGCGCGGAGGCGTGGATTGAAACTGCTTATTGACAAATTCATATTATTTCCTTACTGTAAAGGTAAGGAAATAATTCCTTACAAGGAGGTATTTATGTTAACGGCAAAGGTTACATCTAAAGGACAGATAACTATTCCCAAAGAGGTGAGGGATAAACTTGGGATTCAGTCCGGAGAAAATATCGGTTTCGAGAGGAAAGGAGATGTATTTTATATCAAGAAGACTTTGAAGAAATCACCATTTGATAGATGGGTTGGCAGGCTTAAAGTCCGCAAAGGTCACAAAACAGATGAAATAATTGAAAGCCTGAGGGGAAAATGATAACTGCGTTAGATACCAATATTTTGCTTGATATACTTATCCCTGATGAAAATCATTTTCAAAAGTCCAAGAGGCTACTTGACGAATATGTGCAGAAAGGACAACTGATTATATGCGAGATTGTGTATGCTGAACTTGCCTCACAATTTTTATCCGAAAAAGAATTAAAAGATTTTCTTTCAGACACTGGTATTAGACTTGTGTATTCTGCCGTAGAAGCACTGTGCAAAGCTGGAGAGCGGTGGAAAGTTTATGTAAAAAATAAAAAACGAGCCTTTCAATGCCGGCAATGCGGAACATATATGACTATTACCTGCCACAAGTGCCATTCTGTTATTACAGTCAGGCAGCATATTCTTAGCAATTTTATCATAGGCGCTCATGCTTTTCACCATGCTGAACTGATTATTTCAAGAGATCGTGGATTTTACAGAACATATTTTAAAGATTTAAAGGTTGTTTAAAGAATGGACCAATACGTTTTATCTGAACCATGCGGGATATAAAGTTCAAACAGTAGAGGGTGATTATTTTGGAGGTTCAATGATCTCAAGAAGGTTTGTATAGAAATCTTTTATGTCAGTATGCTCATTTACAAGAATATCGTAAAGTACTTCTGTGTCTATGTGATTGTAAAGATGTACGATCCTATTTCTAAACTGACTCATCTTCTTGTATTTTCCTGCCTGGCTCTTTGGAATATATTCTGCCTCGCTTAATATATCTATAATTTCTGCGTTTGTATTTGGTGTCTTTAACCCGAGGGATGCAATAATATAGCTGCCGATATCAAGTAGCGCCTGTATGGATGTTTGCAGTATATGGAGGCTTGCATCTATATTTCTGAAATCACCAATAAATTCCTCATAATTCATTGATGAGAAAAATTTCAGTTTTTCAAGGTTATCAAATATAATATCAATTTTTGCTAGAATATCCTCTTTTTTCATAATCTCGCAAGTCTCCTCCTATAGCCATCAAAATAATACTTATTCATAAACCTGAGTGTTGGTTCAAAGTCACAGTAATCAGAAATGACTTTCGCGACAAATTTTACTCTGAAATCAGTGTCCGTGTCATAAATCAGCTTTCCGGTCTTCAGGACATTATGCACAAAAATGAGTCCCTGTCTGTTAAGGTTTATTAAATCTACCTCTTTAACCTGCAAGGCATCAGCAATCCTGTATGCCAGATAATCTTCCTCATGAATCAATTCTCTTCCCTTCAGGAACGGTTCTTTGAGCAATAAGGCAATATCCACATCACTCATTGGCCCTTCTTTGCCGGTTGTATACGAACCAAAGAGATATGCCGCAGCTATATAGGAATAATCCTTGAATATAACTCCTAATCTTTCTAAATTAAGCATTCCAATCCTCTCGTATCAATTTATCTAATTATACCATGTCTGTTTCTGTTTCCAATAAAATAATTTGTCTTGAAACTTGCATTTTTTTGTTGGTTCTCCTACAATGTATACAAATATGTATTCAAAAACTTTGGAGAATCAATGGAGCTTGTAAGGATTGGCGAAAAAATTATAAATCGTGAGCGTCTTCTTAAGTTAGTTGATAAGATTCTTCTTCTGCGTTCCAACGGAGCAACTCAACAGGATGTAGCTAACACACTCAACATCGAGCGTCCTTTCATTTCAAATCTTGAATCTTTAGGAGAAGTCAGAGTTGGTAAAAAAGTAGCGCTGGTTGGTTTTCCAATTGGAAACAAAGAAGAAGTAGAAGAAGTAGCAAAAAACTGCGGGATAGATTTTGTTTATATTTTAAATCAGAAAGAAAGAATGGGATTTGTTAAACAGAGAAGCAAGTTAGAAATGTTTAATGAAATTCTTGAACTTCTGGCTCAATTAAAAGAATATGATTTAGTTATATTTATGGGTTCGGATAAACGAAGTTCGATGGTTGAAAAAGTTTTAAGTACCAGAGTATACGCGATTCCCATAGGACCTTCCCCGCTAAAAGAAGATCAGCATATTGATCCCGGCAACCTGAAAGAAACTTTAAGTTATCTTGTGGTGAAAGATAAAGGGGGTAAAGAGAGTGAAGGACATCGTAGGCGTAAGTCTTGGATCTTCAAAAAGAGACCACGAAGTAAAAGTAAAACTGCTAAATGAAGATTTCAGGATTAGAAGAATTGGAACAGACGGTGATTTTGATAAAGCGATTGAACTCTTAGAAGAACTCGATGGAAAAGTAGACGCAATTGGATTAGGCGGAATTGATATTTATCTGTATTCCGGAACAAAAAGATATGAACTGGTTGATGGTGTTAAATTAAGAGACGCGGTTAAAAAAACGCCAGTAGTTGATGGAAGCGGTTTAAAAAATACGTTAGAAAGAGACACTGTTGAGTATCTGGACAAAAATTCAGATTTTGATCTAAAAAATAAAACAGTTTTAATGGTAAGCGCGGTAGATCGTTTCGGAATGGCTCAGGCTTTAACAGAAGCCGGATGCAAAATGATTTTTGGTGATTTGATTTTTGCTTTAAACATCCCAAAACCTGTTTACGATTTACATATGATTGAAAAATTAGCCGATGAGCTGCTGCCAAAAATTTGTAAAACACCTTTTCGTTTGCTTTATCCAACGGGTAAAGAGCAGGAAAAAGAGCCGGATCCAAAATATGCTGAATTTTATAATCAGGCAGATATAATCGCGGGAGATTTTCACCTGATAAGAAAATATATGCCGCCAAAACTGGAGGGAAAAATCATTTTAACCAATACTGTAACCACCAGCGATGTGGAAGAATTGAAAAAACGCGGTGTTTCTTATTTGATTACAACAACGCCCGAATACGAAGGCCGTTCGTTTGGAACAAATGTGCTTGAAGCGGCTTTAGTTACATTGATAGACAAGCCGTGGCAGGAAGTAAACGCGGATGATTATAGCCATTTGATTAAAGAATTGAATTTAAAGCCACGGATTGAGAAATTTAGTCAAAAAGTTAAAACAAATTAGTACCTTACAATTCAAATTCGTGTAATTTTTGGCAGAATATATAAGATGGGTCACAAAGTCACAAGAACACAAGTCACAAGTGAAGAAATTTTTAACTTGATAGTATAGGAATTTTCATTTTTTCTATGCGGTTTCAGGCAGTTATGGTTAGTAAAGATAAATAATAGCCGAGGCTTCCAGCCTCGGATGTCAGGCAGAATGTTTGACCTATAAGTGGGGCTAGTAGGTGTCATTTCTTGTGACCTGTGACTTTGTGACTTATAACCTTTAATTTATGACTTGTGACTTGCAACTTGTGACTTTCAGTCCCGACTTATTCTGGTTAGGGGAAGTTAGATGAATATTATTTCTAAAGATGAAACTGAAGAAATTACAAAAGATGTATTTAATAAATACAAAGATTATTATAATCCGATGCTGGCAAGACTGCTTAAATTTTCCAGCTATGACAGAGTTGAATGGAAAGCCCGCGGATCTGTAGTTACGGATTTAAGCGGCAAGAAATTTATTGATTGCGGCGGCGGGTATGGTGTTTTTAATATGGGACATTCCCACCCCAAAATTATTCAGGCAGTCAAAGACCAACTGGATTTAATGCCGCTTTCACCACGTGTGTTTTTATCTAAACCTTTAGCAGACTTAGCGGAATTATTGGCCCGGATAACTCCCGGAGATTTAAAATATTCATTTTTTTGTAACAGTGGAACAGAAGCAGTTGAAGGCGCGATAAAGCTAGCCCGTCTTTCCACCAAAAAAACTGAAATAATTGCGGCTATAAACGCGTTTCACGGAAAAACTTTAGGTTCTTTGTCTTTTTCCGGCAGAGATATTTATAAAACTCCATTTGAACCTTTGGTTGGTGATGTAAAACACGTTCCTTTCGGGGATGTTGACGCAATTAGAAATGCAATTACTCAGAAAACAGCCGCGGTTTTACTTGAGCCGATTCAGGGAGAAGGAGGAATAATTATCCCACCGGATGATTATTTGCCGGAAGTGCGTCGTATTTGTGATGAGAATAACGCGCTTTTGATTTTGGATGAGATTCAGACCGGGATGGGCAGGACAGGAAAAAATTTTGCCTGCGAACATTTTGGCGTGGTTCCTGATATTATGACATTGGCAAAAGCATTGGGTGGAGGAGTAATGCCGATCGGCGCTTTTATTGGCACACAGAAAGTCTGGGAAGCTTTTGCCCCCAATCCTCTTATTCATACATCAACTTTTGGCGGAAATCCGCTTGCCTGTGTCGCGGCTAAAGCAGCGCTCGAGGTTCTTATCGAAGAAGATTTAGCAGTAAAGTCAAAGGAGTTGGGGGATTATTTAATTGGAAAATTATCTGATATTAAGTTGAAATATCCTGAATATATTGCAGATGTAAGAGGAATAGGTTTAATGATTGGAGTCGAATTTGCCAGTGAAGGCATTGGAGGGATTGTTATTCCTTCTATGGTTAAAGATGGAGTAACCGCGATTTATACGCTTAATAATCCTAAAGTAATCAGGTTTGAACCGCCCTTGGTAATAAGCAAAGAACAGTTGGACAGGGTTGTTGATAGTTTTAAAAAAGCATTGGACGAAGTGAAAACAAAGTATAGCCATTTGTTTAAATAAAGGAGGAAAAAAATTATGCCATTTGTTGAAAGCAGTATCATAATAAATGGAAACATTGATGAGATTTATAAAATAGCAAAGGATATGGAAAAATATCCTGAGTTTATGCCTGATGTAAAGAGTGTCAAAGTGGTGGCAAGAGAAGAAAACCAGACAACCACTAAATGGATAACCAGCGTTGAGGGAACACCAATTTGCTGGACAGAGGTAGATGTTTTTGATGATGAAAATAAAAATATAAAATACTGCTTAATTGAAGGCGATCTGGATAAGTTTGAAGGAGAATGGATTTTTACTCAAAACAGCGAGGGAACAAAAGTTGAATTAACGGTTGATTTTGATTTTGGAATGCCTACTCTTGCGGAATTGCTTGGACCAATTCTTACCGAGAAAGTCAGAGAGAATTCTATGATGATGTTAAATTCAATGAAAAATAAGATAGAAGGCTTAGAGGCTTAAGTAAAGGAGTTATGTCTTGGAAAAATTTGCTTTTATCATTCATCCTCTAAGTTTAAAAAATGTAGAAAATTTTGAAAAAGGAGCTGTGGGACGTCCTAAGGAACTAGTTGAAAAAATTCTTGAATGGACTCCTCCTTTTAAAATTTCCAATATTACCGGAATTAAATCAAAGACAGGCAAAGAAGTAGAAGGATTTTTTGTTGCTTGTCCTTTAATGCCTGCTCAATTTAAAACATTAAGTCAGGATTTTGTGGTTAATAAAGTTGTCAAGAGCTGCGAATTGGCAGAAAAGCTGGAAGCTAAAATCATTGGTCTCGGCGCGTTTACCGCAATGGTTGGAAATGGCGGAAAAGATATAGCGGAAAAAATAAACACAGCGGTTACAACAGGAAATACTTACACTACAACAACTGCGATTCAGGCAACCAAAAAAGCGGTTGAACTAATGGAGATTGAATTGAACAAAGCGACACTCGCTGTAATAGGAGCAACCGGTTCAATCGGGAGCGCTTGCGCTCAGGTTATGGCGCCTGAAGTTGGAAGGCTGGAGTTGGTTGGAAGGAACGAAAGTGAGTTGAAGACGATTAGCAGCAAAATTGAAAAGCAAACTTCTTTTAAACCAGTTGTATCTACTGATATTTCAAAGTCAGTTGTCAGCGCGGATGTTATTATTACTGTTACCGGAGCAATAGATTGTGTGATTAATCCCGAAGACATTAAATCAGGAGCAGTTGTTTGCGATGTTGCGAGGCCGCGTGATGTTTCCAAGCTGGTTGGAGAATTGCGCAATGATGTTCTGGTGATTGATGGAGGAATAGTAAGGGTTCCGGGAGAGAAAGTTAATTTTAATTATAATTTTGGTCCGCCGCCGGGAATGTCAGAAGGATGTGTGGCAGAAACTATAATCTTAGCCCTAGAAGAACGTTTTGAGGATTATACGCTGGGTAAAGATATTACAATTGAGATGGTTGAAGAAATGGCTCAGTTGGCAGAAAAACATGGATTTGAAGTAGCGGCTTTAAGACGCTATGAAACAGCTATTTCTGATGAACAGATTGAAGAAATCAAGAAAAATGTGGTTTGTCATAAGACTGTATAAATTTTTGACAATTGGAGCTTAATAAAGCTATTAAAATATTTAATTGGTGATTAGTTTATGCAAAGAAAGCAAAACAACTATGCTTTTATTGATAGTCAAAACCTTAATTTGTCGATCCGTGCTCAGGGATGGGTTCTTGATTATAGAAAATTCAGAAAATATCTTGAAGATAAATATAGTATTACAAAGGCATACCTATTTATAGGATATGTTCCACAGAACCAAGACATGTATACTTTTTTGCAGGAATATGGTTATATTATCATTTTTAAGCCAACACTCATATTACCGAATGGAAAAGTAAAAGGAAACGTTGATGCTGAATTAGTTTTACATACCATGGTAGAGTATCAAAGATATGACAAGGCGCTTATTGTTACAGGCGATGGCGATTTTTATTGTTTAATAGATTATTTAATAAAGCAGGACAAACTCTTAAAATTAATGATACCAAACGAAAATAAATTTTCTTCATTATTCAAAAATCTTAGGCCTCATATTGTTTTCATGAATGATCTAAAAGGAAAATTAGAGTACAATAAACAGGACAAATAAAAGAGAGAGGCATTGCCGCGGGACGAAACCCTTTGGATAGCCTCTCATCGTGATTCTAACTAAATCATATCATATCATATCATATCATACAATATAATAATTAATCACTAAAAACAGAGGATGAAGGTTCCTTCGTTAGCTCCATAAATGCCAGTGTCCAATAAGAAGAAAAGAAAGTTGCTGTAATCGATTTTATAAATGCGCTTAAGACAAACAGGATAGCAACCATAAATAAAACAAAAAATATTTTAACCGCAAGAGCGCTTTTACCAAGTATCATAAACAGGACGATTCCTGTTGCCCCGATAATCCCAAATGGAATAAGAAATCCAATGATTGCCATAATGCCAAGCGCGATATTTATTAAAATCAAAAGGATGCTTTTGACAAAATTAGAACGCAGTAACTTCCATCCATGTCTAACTGAATCAATTGATTTATAATCTTTTATTACAATAAATCTGGACGCGTAATTAAAGATAATTCCAATTAAAATTCCAAGAGGAATAAGAATTGCAAATAGGCCGATTGTGAAGAGAGCAATAATAATAGGAATAAAGGCGTTATTGTTAATTTCACCAAGTCTGTTTGTTGCAATAAAAAAAGTTATTAATATTGCGGGAATAACTATAACCAAAATTACAAGAAGAAATGTTATTAGGTATAATTTAAAGATTCTAAAAAAGCATCTTTTTCCGATTTTCCATCCAGCTGAAAGGTTTATTTCTTCTGAGCCAGCCTCAATTTTTTCTGTTAATCCGATAAGCGCGCCTTCACAGATAATTGAGAGGATAATCATTAATATTGTTAAAATAAGAATAGTGAGACCTATTATAATCAGAATGTTTAAATGACTATCCGCCCATTTTATTATATTTTCCATAGTTTTTATTAAATCTTTAGGAGGATTTATCTTGGTTTTGTTTTCAGGGAATGGATTACCAATGTTGTAATTAAATGAATAGGAAGCTGCGAATAATCCAAACAGCCATAGAAATTTATATTTCCATGTGATTCTCCATGATCGTTTTATTATGTAACCATAGTCCATAAAAATTCCTTTTTTCGTGAAGGGTTAAACTTTTATTACTTCTGGATTGTTTTCGTTTTTCCTTTTTATGGTAAAAATTGGAAGGTAATTTTGACTTTATTATTAGCCTATCTTATAATAACATTTACTTTTGAAAGATGAGTAAAAATGAAGACTCTTTCGTAAAAAGTTAGTTGGTTTATAACTAAATTAAAAATAAAAAATCAAAATTCAAAAATAAGCTCAGAAACAAAGTTCAAATGACAAAGCTCAAAGTTCAAATAAAGTTCAAAACTCAAATGACTAAAACTTTTGACATTTAGATTTTGAACTTTGACATTCATTTGGTATTTGGGTTTTGATATTTGGATTTAATTAATTGTATTAGCTTCCTGCATATTTATTTTGAAAGGCAGAAAATAATTTTTGACTTTTAATATGTATTTTTGATTTTTTATCTTTAATTTTTAATTTATATAATAAAGGGTATATTTATATTTCTAAGTTTCGATTTTAAACACGGAAGAACCAAAAATTTTAAGTTGGAGGATAAGTTATTGTCTGAAGAAGAAATTTTTTTAACGACAGATGGTCATCAGAAATTATTGGCGGAATTAGATAATCTAATCAATTGTAAAAGGAAAGAAGTAGCCGCAAGAATAAAGGAAGCAATAAGTTTTGGAGATATAAGTGAAAATTCTGAATACGAGGATGCCAAGAACGAGCAGGCTTTTGTTGAAGGACGTATAATTTATATAAATAAACTGCTTTCCAAGGCGAGAATCATCGAGGAAAATAACATAGACACAAATAAAGTAGCGCTTTGTTCAGTGGTTACTCTTTTAGATTTAATACATAATGAGCAAGAAGATTATATGATTGTTGGATCAGTGGAAGCAGATCCCGGCTCTAATAAAATTTCAAATGAATCACCTGTAGGTAAAGCTATATTAGGTAAAAAGGTTGGTCAGATTGTAACGGTTGATGTTCCTCGGGGAGAATTAAAATATAAAATTATTGATATTAGAAATAGTTCTTCTCCCAAAAATAGTGAGTAGAAATTACTATTCTCACCTTCGGTAGGACAGCCGTCTCGGCTGTCAAAGAACGAAAGACAGGCGGGACGCCTGTCCTACCAGTGAAGAAAGTGTCGTTACATTTTGAACGCTGTCTGGTATAAGATAGTTTTACCCATTAAAGGTGGAGAAAGAATCTAAAAGAAGGAGCTATAGCTATTGGAAAAAGAGCAGGATTTTAATTCTGAAGAAGACTTAAATGAGATAATGCTGAGCCGCCGGGAAAAACTTTCCAAACTTATTTCTTCCGGCGAAGTTCCTTTTAAATCCAGCTTTAAAAGAACTCATCTTCTTTCTTCTATTATTGAAAGTTACAACCACATTGAAGCAGGACAGGAACTGGATGAAAAAACAGCGGTTGCCGGCAGAATTATGGCTGTGCGCGAGCATGGAAAAGCCAGCTTTGCGGTAATTCAGGATTTTTCAGCCAAACTTCAGCTTTATTTTAACGTAGGCCGTCTTGGAGAAGATAAATATAAATTTTTTCTTGATTTGGATATAGGAGATATAATTGGTGTAAACGGGAAGATATTTAGAACACGACGGGGTGAACTTTCCATTCTTGTTGAAGATTTTGAACTTTTATCCAAATCACTTCGGCCTCTTCCGGAAAAATGGCATGGTTTAAAAGATATAGAGACTCGCTATCGTCAGCGATACGTTGATTTAATAATGAATCAAGATGTTAAAGAAACATTTTTGGCAAGAAATAGAGTTGTAAAGTCAATTCGAAGCTTTTTGGATAGTCGGGGTTTTATAGAAGTGGATACACCAATGCTGCAGTCAATTCCCGGCGGAGCCGCCGCGCGGCCCTTTATAACTCATCACAATGCGTTAGGGATGGATTTATACCTTAGAATTGCTCCTGAACTTTATCTTAAACGATTAATCGTAGGCGGAATGGAAAAAGTATACGAGCTTAATCGGAGCTTTAGAAATGAAGGAATTTCTATTAAGCATAATCCTGAATTTACTATGCTTGAAATATATCAGGCATATGCGGATTATAATGATATGATGGAATTAACAGAGGAACTGGTTGAAAATGTTGTTAACGAAACAGTTGGTTCATCAAGTGTCAGTTATCAGGGTGAGGAGATAAATTTTACAAGGCCATGGCCGCGTTTGACTATGATGGAATCAATTGAAAAATATGGCGGTCCGGCCCTTTCCTTTGACTATGAGATTGATGAACTAAAAAAAATAGCTTATGATTTGGATATTGAAGTTAAACCTTATTACGGTAAGGGTGAAATTATAAATGAGATCTTTGAGAAAATAGTTGAACCAAATTTAATCAATCCCACATTTATCCTTGATTACCCGCTTGATTTAACACCGCTGGCGAGAAAACACAGCAAGGATGAGAATTTAGTTGAGAGATTTGAACTTTATATTGGAAGATGCGAAGTTGCAAACGCGTTTTCTGAATTAACAGACCCGGTTGATCAAAAAAAGAGATTCGAGCACCAGCTTGAAAAGAAAGAATTAGGAGACACGGAAGTTCAGGCGTTGGATGAGGACTTCATTAGAGCTTTAGAGTATGGAATGCCGCCCGCAGGCGGTTTAGGAATTGGCATTGACAGGTTAGTGATGATGCTTACAGGTTCACACTCGATTCGTGATGTTATATTTTTCCCGCAGATGCGTTCTGAAAAAGAAGAATAAAAATTAAAAAAGGAAATTTACCTCTGATGGTAAAATTTATAGTTAGAGGTTAAAATTTTAAGACATTAAGAGCGAACAGAGGGAGGAAACAATAAGTGTTTGAGCGTTTTACAGAAAGAGCCCGACGGGTGGTTGTTTACGCGCAGGAAGAAGCCCGTCAGCTTAACCAAAATTATATCGGAACGGAACATCTTTTGCTTGGTTTAATCAGAGAAGAAGAAGGAGTAGCAGCCAGAGCGCTTCGCGAGCTGGGAATTAAACTTCCAGACTTAAGGGCGAAAATCGAACAGGCTATCGGCAAAGGCGACGCTATGATGGCTGGACATATTCCGTTTACCCCTCGTGCCAAAAAAGTTCTTGAGCTTGCTTTAAGAGAAGCTCTTCAGCTTGGTCATAGTTATATTGGAACTGAACATATACTGCTTGGTTTGATACGAGAGGGAGAGGGAGTAGCGGCAAAAGTTTTAAATGAACTTGGGTTGGATCTCTCAAAAGTAAGGAATCAGGTTGTTCAGCTTTTAAGCGGTTACTATATTGGCAAACCAGCAGGCAGTGAACAAAATAAAGCCCAACCTTCATTTCTTGAAGATTTTGGCCGTAACTTAACAAAATTAGCAAGGGAAAACAAGCTGGATCCGGTTATTGGCCGCGAAAAAGAAATTGAAAGAGTTATGCAGATTTTAAACCGAAGGACTAAGAACAATCCAGTATTAATCGGCGAACCCGGTGTCGGCAAAACCGCGGTGGTGGAAGGGCTCGCCCGTGCGATTTCAGCTAACGATGTTCCTGATACTTTGAAAGGAAAACAAATATTTACCCTGGATTTAGGATCTTTGGTTGCAGGCTCTAAATACCGTGGAGAATTTGAAGAGCGGCTTAAAAAATTAATGAAAGAGATAAGAGAACGTGGAGATATTATTTTATTTATTGATGAATTACACACGTTGGTTGGCGCCGGGGCGGCAGAAGGAGCAATTGATGCCGCAAGTATTTTAAAACCTGCTCTTGCGCGCGGTGAACTTCAGACAATTGGAGCAACTACTCTTGATGAATATCGAAGATATGTTGAAAAAGACAGCGCTCTTGAAAGAAGATTTCAGCCTATTTTAGTAGGTGAGCCTACGGTTGTGGAAACGTTGAATATATTAAGAGGGTTACGCGACCGATATGAAGCTCATCACAGAGTCAGTATTACCGATGCCGCATTGGCGGCGGCGGCAGATTTAGCAAACCGGTATATATCAGACAGATTTTTGCCTGATAAGGCAATCGATCTGATTGATGAAGCGGCATCACGGGTCAGAATCAGGACAGTCGCGTCTTCCCCGTACTTTAAAGAGATAGAAGAAAAAATTCAGAGTGTCCGAAGAGAAAAAGAAAAACTTATTGATATGCAGGAATTTGAAAAAGCCGCCGAACTGCGGGATAAAGAAAGAGATTTGCAGGCGGAAAAAATGGCGCTTGAAAGCAATTGGGAAATTCCTGAAGAAAGATGTCTGGCTTCTGTGACCGAAGAGGAAATAGCGGAAATTGTTTCAAGCTGGACAGGAATTCCTGTGGCTAAATTAACTGAAGAAGAATCAAGCAAATTGCTTAGAATGGAAGAAGCTCTTCACAAAAGAGTTGTTGGACAGGATGAAGCCATTCGTTCAGTCTGTCAGGCAATCCGTCGCACCCGCGCTGGACTTAAAGATCCTAAAAGACCAAGCGGTTCCTTTGTTTTTCTTGGTCCTTCAGGGGTTGGCAAAACTGAACTTGCAAGAGCCTTGGCAGAACACCTCTTCGGGAGCGAAGAGACACTTATTCAGGTTGACATGTCTGAATATATGGAAAAACATAATGTGTCACGACTAGTTGGTTCTCCTCCGGGATATGTAGGCTATGATGAAGGCGGTCAGTTAACCGAGAGAATCAGACGCAAACCTTATTCGGTTGTTTTATTGGACGAAATCGAAAAAGCTCATCCGGATGTTTTTAATATTTTGCTTCAGATACTCGAAGATGGTCATTTGACTGATGCTCACGGAAGAGTTATTGATTTCAGAAATGTTATCCTGATTATGACCTCTAATATTGGAGCCAGATTAATTCATAAAGCAACTCCGCTTGGTTTTTCTAAAAGAGCCGATGAGGGTTTGAATTACCAACAGATGAAGGAAAAGGTTATTGACGAATTAAAGAAAACATTCAGGCCTGAATTTTTAAACAGGATAGACGACGTAATTGTATTCCATGATTTAACCAAAGATCAGATTAAAGAAATTATTGATTTGATGTTCGACAGGGTTTATTCACAACTGCGTGGTCAGAATATTGAAATTAAACTTACTGAAGCAGCTAAAAATATTCTGGCAGATGAAGGATATAAACCAGCTCAGGGAGCGCGTCCTTTAAGAAGAGCTATTCAGCATTTAATTGAGGATCCTGTTTCCGAAGCTCTCCTAAACGGTCAATTTAAAGAGGGTCAGACAATTATTGTTGATGAAAAGGATGGAGGGATAATATTCAAGGCTGGAGGCAAAAAAATCCATTCTTCTTCAATCAAAAAGAGTACAGTTTATGAGTAAAGTTAAATATATTGTCAGATGTCAGGAATGTGGTTATCAGTCTCATAAATGGATGGGCAGGTGTCCGGACTGCGGAGAATGGAACACAATGGTAGAAGAAGCAGCGCCAGACACTTCAACTTTTCCTAAAGCAATCAAGACACCATTTGATTTACCTCAGCAGATTTTTTCAGTTCCTTCTGCTGGTAATGAAAGAATTTCAACAAATATAAAAGAATTAGACAGGGTTCTGGGAGGAGGATTAGTTCCCGGCGCCTTTATTCTTTTTGGAGGCGAACCGGGAATTGGAAAATCTACTCTGCTTTTACAAATTTCAAACAACATTGCTGATTCAAATGGTTCTGTACTATTAGTTTCAGGGGAAGAATCAGCATCCCAGATAAAGATGAGAGCAGTTCGTTTGGGCGCTCTTTCGAAAGAATTATATGTCTTATCAGAAACTAATCTGGAAAACATCGAAGCGCAAATTGAAGAAATAAATCCATTTTTACTGGTGATTGATTCTATTCAGACAATGTATTATCCGCTGGTTGCTTCAGCTCCGGGAAGCGTGAGCCAGGTTCGTGAATGCACCGCTCAGCTTATGAGGATTGCCAAAAATAAAAATCTGATTACGCTAATTACCGGTCATGTAACTAAAGAAGGAGCAATCGCGGGACCGCGTGTTTTGGAACACATGGTAGATACAGTTTTATATTTCGAGGGAGAAAGACATCAGTCTTATCGTATAATAAGAGCAGTAAAAAATCGTTATGGTTCAACAAACGAAATCGGTATTTTTGAAATGCATTCAAATGGATTAGTGGAAGTAGATAATCCATCAATCTTTTTTATTGGCAAAAAATCTTTTGAAGTTGCCGGCTCTATGGTTGTTGTTACAATGGAAGGGACAAGACCGATTTTGGTTGAATTGCAGTCGTTGGTAACACCATCATATTTAACAGTCCCCCGTCGTCTTGTTTCAGGTGTTGACTTTAATAGATTTTTGCTAACATTGGCAGTTTTGGAACGCCGGGCAGGTTTGCACCTGGAAAGAGAGGATGTTTTTGTTAATGCGGTGGGTGGAATAAGAATCACTGAGCCGGCGGGAGATCTTGGAATCGCGGCGGCAGTTATATCCGCTCATCGGGATATAAACATACCTTGTGATATGATTAGTTTTGGCGAAATAAGTTTAAGCGGCGAAGTTAGATTTGTCAGTCATATTGAGAGACGTTTAAAAGAAGCGGCAAGGCTTGGTTTTAAAAAAGCAATCATTCCAGCTCAAAATTGTGATAAACTTGATCAATCAGAAGATATTCAGGTTTTTCCGGTTAATACACTTGATGATGTAATTGGTGTGTTGATGGAAAACGTGAAATGTGAAACGTGAAAAACCGTTATTGATGTGAGGCATCTATGTTCGCTGATAAAAGAAAAGAACAGATTTTAATAAAGGTTTTAGAAACTGTTGCGCCGGGAACAAAGCTAAGATTGGGATTGGAGCATATAATCAGCGCTAAAACAGGAGCTTTGATTGTGGTCGGTGATACTGAAAGTATTATGAGCATAGCGAATGGAGGTTTTCATTTAGACTGCGAGTTCTCTTCTCAGAAATTGTTTGAACTAGCAAAAATGGACGGCGCGATTATATTAGACAGGGATGTTAGAAGGATATTGTATGCTAATGTGCATCTGGTCCCCGACTCCTTACTTCCAACAGATGAGACCGGAATGAGGCATAGAACTGCTGAACGCGTGGCAAAACAAACCAAAGCTTTAGTTATTTCAATTTCCCAGAAAAGAGATGTTGTTTCTTTATACATAGATGATATTAAGTATTCACTTGAAGATATAAGAATAATTCTAACCAAGGCAAATCAGGCCCTTCAGACCTTAGAAAAATACAAACTTCGACTGGACCAGGTGTCTTCAAATCTAAATGCTCTTGAATTTGAAGATTTGGTTACTCTTATTGATGTAATAACAGTGATTCAACGTTCTGAGATGGTTGAACGGATTGCAAATGAGATTGGAGTTTATATAAGTGAGCTTGGAGTGGATGGAAGACTGATAAGAATGCAGTTGGATGAATTGATGGGTAATGTTGTCGAAGATAGCCTTTTGGTGATTAAAGATTATCATATTCAGGAAGTTAGCGCTGAAGAAGTAAAAAGACAGCTTAGCGATCTTTCTTCTGAGAATCTGCTTGATTTTATGGAAATTGCCCGCATTCTTGGTTATGAGGGCACCGTAGATATACTTGATTCACCAGCGCATCCCGGTGGATGCCGTTTGTTGAGAAAAATACCTCGTCTTCCTGCGTCGGTTGTTGATAAAATAGTTGAAAGATTTGGAACGTTACAGCATGTTTTGCAGGCGAACATAGAAGAGCTTGATGATGTTGATGGAATTGGAGAAGTGCGCGCAAAAGCAATTCAAGATGGACTTAAACGATTGAAAGAATACAATCTGCTTGAAAGATATGTGTAAAAGTCACAAGTTGCAAGTCACAGGTCACAAGTTAAAAATTTCTTCACTTGTGACATGTGTCCTTGTGACTTGTGACCCGTTTTATATGTTCTGCCAAAAAGCAAGAATCTGATGAATAAAAAACTAACTGAACTTCGCTAAGTTAAACTATAAACACCCAGCATTGAAATTCTCTCATTTTCTTTTGTGATTATTTTATCTAAGTCTAAATCTAAAAGGATGCATATAGCTGTCAGATAAAATAATAAATTTCCCAGTTCTGCCTCCATCGCTTCCCGGCAATTTGGACAAAGAGATCCTTCGATGTGAGTTTGCATATATTTAGCGATTTCAGAAAGGCTTGCTTCGGGAGGGAAGGGCTGTTTGTCAGCTTGAATTTTTAAACACCCACAGTTGGTTACTGTTTTAGCGATTGCTCTGTTTACATGTGCGCTTGCTTCCTGGAATTTTGACATTGCGTCTAAAATGCTTCGGTGTCTGACGAGAGATTCAGAGACTGTTTTTTGAAAGTTGCTGGAGATATTTGACATTAAGTTCCCCTTTTGTCTCGGTGATTTTAAAATCATTATAAATTCGGGCGTATGCATTGTCAATAAATATAGTCTTATTAATAGTATTTTTTTATTCTTAAAGAACCTCCCCTGCCCCTCCTTGCAAAGGAGGGGAGTAAAGAGCGCTGCTCCTTGCAAAAGGGGGAATAACATATTTTTATTGACACATCTTTGCTTGCGGTGTTACTATAAGTTAATTTAAAATTAGCTTTTTATTGGCAGGAGAGATTAATTGTTAGGATTTACAGAAATTGAAAGCCCGGTTAATGGTTCCACTTAAACAAGTGGTAAGGGTTAACTTGGGCTTATTTTTTTATAAAGGTTTATAAAGAAATTTTCGAGGAGGAATCTTATTATGAATATTGAAATTGGGAAAGGGAAGGAAGGAAGACGTGCTTATGGCTTTGATGATATAGCTATTGTTCCAAGCAGAAGAACTCGCGATCCCGAGGACGTTGATATAAGCTGGGAGCTTGGTCCGATTAAATTAGAACTTCCAATGCTGGCTTCGGCAATGGATGGCGTTGTTGATGTTAAATCAGCGGTTGAAATTGGAAAAACAGGCGGATTAGCAGTTTTAAATTTGGAAGGATTGCAAACTCGTTATGAAGAGCCTGCTCCTGTTTTTAAAAAGATTGCTTCTTTTTCAAGAGAAGAAGCAACTCGTGGTTTACAAAAGATTTACGGAGAATCAATTAAACCAGAGTTGATCACCAAAAGAATTAAAGAGATAAAGGAAAAAGGAGTTTTAGCGGCAGCTTCGCTTACTCCTCAACACGTAGAGAAATACTATAAATATGCTTTAGATGCCGGATTAGATATCTTGGTTGTTCAGGGAACAGTAATAAGCGCGGAACATGTTAGTTCTCGAGTTAAGCCGCTTGATTTAAATGAATTTATCGCGGAGATTCCAATTCCTGTAGTAGCAGGTGGATGCGCTTCTTATTCAACAGCGCTTCATTTGATGCGAACAGGGGCAGTTGGAGTATTAGTGGGAGTTGGACCGGGAGCGGCTTGTACTACTCGGGGAGTTCTTGGCATAGGAGTTCCTCAGGCAACGGCAATCGCTGACGCGGCAGCGGCAAGGACGACACATCTAGATGAAACAGGTAAATATGTAAGTGTGATTGCAGACGGCGGGATGAGGACAGGCGGAGATATCGCTAAAGCAATTGCTTGTGGAGCAGACGGAGTAATGATTGGATCTCCGATTGCAAGAGCAAAAGAAGCGCCGGGATTAGGTTATCATTGGGGAATGGCGACATTTCATCCGGAGCTTCCCCGTGGAACAAGAGTGAAAACAGAGATTATTGGCACACTTAAAGAGATATTGGCAGGTCCTGCTTATGAAAATGATGGAACATTAAATCTTTTTGTAGCATTAAAGATGTCAATGGCTACTTGTGGTTATGAAAACATTAAAGCTTTTCAAAAAGCGGAAGTAATGGTAGCGCCTGCTCTTAAAACAGAAGGAAAACTTTTACAACAGGCACAAGGTGTTGGGATGGGATAGAAATACGTAAGGCGTAAGATGTGAAACGTAAGGCGTGAGAGAAGTCAAAAGTCAAATCTCAAAAATCAAAACTACAAGTAAAAATTTAAAACTGTTGAAGTCGATAGTGAAGAGTAAAGTATTGACAGTATTACTATTAACTAATAGACTCCCGACTAATTTTGACTTTTGAATTGTGGTTTTACCTTTTGCGTTTTGAATTTTAAGTTTACAAACAAGACAAGGGATTAATCTGAGATATAAGTAAAAAGAAAAAATTTACTTAACAACAAACTAGGCGTGAGATATATGAGTAATCATCAGCAAATTATATTAGTTTTAGATTTTGGCGCTCAATACAGTCAGTTAATCGCGCGGCGTGTAAGAGAATGTAAAATTTATTCTGAAATTATTCCTTACAACACCTCTATTGAAGAAATAAAAGCGCGTAAACCCAAAGGATTAATTCTTTCCGGCGGTCCTTCGAGTGTTTACTCTGAAAATGCTCTTTTTTGCGATCCTGAAATTTTCAATTTAGGGATACCGATTTTGGGAATTTGTTATGGTATGCAGCTTATGGCTGTTCAGTTAGGCGGAGAAGTTGTTCATACCGGCAAAAGTGAATACGGTAAAACTGAGTTAACAGCTTATCCCGATACACTGTTATTTAAAGAAATTCCTCTAACCCAAACAGTCTGGATGAGTCATCGCGATTCTGTTAAAAAAGTTCCCGCCGGCTTTAAGCCAGTTGCCCATACGCACAATATATCAATTGCAGCAATGGAAGATAATGAAAGTAAACTCTACGGTGTCCAGTTTCATCCTGAAGTAATTCATACGCCGGCAGGAATGGATATTTTAAAGAATTTTTTTTACGAAGCCTGTGAGTGTATTCCTTCGTGGACAACAGTTTCAATTGTTGAACAGTCTGTTGACTATGTTAGAAAAGTTGTTGGTGACAATAAAATTATTTGCGGTTTAAGCGGCGGGGTTGATTCAGCGGTAGCGGCAGTTTTAGTCCATAAAGCGGTTGGAGATAAACTAACTTGTGTTTTTGTTGATCATGGATTATTGCGCAAAGGTGAAGCCGAGCAGGTTGAAAGCACTTTTAAAGAGCATTTTCATATTAATCTGGTTCATATTAAAGCCGAGGATCATTTTTTAAATAAATTAAAAAACATAACAGATCCTGAGCAGAAAAGGATAATTATTGGAGAAGAGTTTATTCGCACTTTTGAGAAATTTGCAAGGAAAGAAAAAGATACAAAATTTTTAGTTCAGGGAACACTTTATCCGGATGTAATCGAAAGCGGAACCTCTGAAGCGGTCAAAATAAAAACACATCATAATGTTGGCGGAATACCTCTTAAACATGATTTTAAACTAATCGAACCTTTGCGTCAGCTTTTTAAGGATGAAGTCAGGATTGTTGGAGAAGAATTAGGTCTTCCTGAAGAAATAGTCTGGCGCCAGCCGTTTCCCGGACCGGGTCTGGCAATAAGAATTATCGGAGATGTAACCAAAGAAAGACTTGAAATCTTAAGAGAAGCGGATTCAATTGTGACAGAAGAGATAAAAAGAGCAGGTCTTTATAAAGCGCTTTGGCAGTCATTTGCTATTTTACTTTAGCCACCGAGCACGATAGAGTGGGAGTGAAAATTGGGAGGTTAGGGAGTTTAGAAGTTAGTCCATTAGTTATAAAACGTGTAATTTTTGGCAGAACACATAAGACGGGTCACAAAGTCACAAGGACACAAGTCACAAGTGAAGAAATTTTTAGCTTGTGACCTGTGACTTGCAACTTGTGACTTTTAGTTCCGACTTGTTCGGGTTAGGGAGGAAAAATGAGCTTAGCGGACAATAAAAAAATCCAGAAAGGAGCACAAAAGGGTGGTTATTGCGTAGGAGCATTCAATACAAGCAATTTAGAAATAACTCAGGCAATTATTCAGGCGGCTGAAGAGAAAAAATCTCCGGTAATTATTGCTACCTCTGAAAGCGCGATAAAATATGCCGGAATAAAAGAGTTATCTGCTATCGTTAGAATTATGGCAGAAAACGCGGATATTCCGGTTTCACTCCATTTAGATCATGGTCAAGACAAAAATATAGTTATTGATTGTCTGAACAATGGGTGGACTTCGGTAATGATTGATGGTTCTCATGCGCCGCTTGAAGAGAATATAACAATTACAAAAGAAATAGTCGAGATAGCTCATGCTAAGGGAGTTTCAGTTGAGGCTGAGTTAGGACGGTTAAGCGGAATTGAAGACAATATTTCAGTCGCTGAGAGAGACGCGATTCTGACGGATCCTGATGAAGCGGAGAAATTTGTTGAGGAGACCGGTTGTGATACACTCGCGATTGCTATAGGCACTTCTCATGGAGCTTATAAATTTAAGGGCGAAGCAAAACTGGCATTTGAAAGGCTCGAAGAAATCAGGAAAAGAATTTCTATTCCAATAGTTCTTCACGGCGCGTCAAGCGTAATTCCTGAAATTGTCGAAAAAGCAAATAAATATGGCGCTCAACTTGGCGCGGCTAAAGGTGTCCCGCTTGAAGATATAAAAAAAGCAATTTCATTAGGCGTAACAAAGATAAACATTGATACTGATTTAAGACTTGCTTTTACCGCCGGCGTCAGGGAATTCTTAAGCCTTAATCCGGAAGTTTTTGATCCCAGAAAAATAATCGGGGCTGGCAGAAAAGCAATGAAGCAGGTTGTGATGGATAAAATAGATATTTTTACGTCTCACGTATTCAACGGAGGATTATTAAATGGATAAAAAATTAATAGGAATTTTGACCGGTGGAGGAGATTGTCCGGGATTAAATGCCGCTATCAGGGCAATTGTCAGAAAAGGAATGAATTCTTATGGTTATGAATTTGTCGGTATTAAAAATGGATGGGCTGGTCTTTTGGAAAAGAATATTATTCCGCTTGAGGCAGATTCTGTTTCGGGAATTTTGATTAGAGGCGGGACTATTATAGGCACATCAAGAACTAATCCAACCAAAAGTCCAGAGCTAATGAACAAAGCGATCAATAATTTTAAGGAATTAGGGCTCTATGCGTTAATAGCAATAGGCGGGGATGATACTTTAGGAGTTGCCAGTAAACTTTTTGATACAGGTTTGAATGTTGTTGGCGTACCAAAAACTATTGATAACGATCTTTCCGGAACAGACCAGACTTTTGGATTTGATACCGCAGTTTCAATTGCGACTGAAGCAATCGACAGACTGCACAGCACGGCAGAGTCGCACGATCGGGTTATGGTGGTTGAAGTGATGGGTCGGGAGGCTGGATGGATTGCTACTTACGCTGGTATTGCCGGCGGAGCTGATATAATTCTTATTCCTGAAGAACCATTTGATATTAATGAAATTTGCGCTCTTTTAGAAAAAAGAAGACAAAGAGATCGTCATTTCAGCATTATTGTGGTGGCTGAAGGCGCAATGCCAAAAGATAAAGATACATTTTTTACCAAAGATGATAAAGTTGATGATTTTGGTCATGTGACTTTGGGCGGCATCAGTGAGTATGTGGCCAAAAAGATTAAAGAGATGATGGGCTGGGACACAAGGACGACTATTTTAGGTCATGTTCAGCGAGGCGGCACTCCGACTGCTTATGACAGAATTCTGGCAACCCGTTATGGAATAAAAGCAATTGATTTGGTTTACGAAGAAAAATTTGGAAACATTGCCGCTTTAAGATGCAATAGAATTGATGCAGTTCCATTGCGTGAAGCTGTTTCTAAAAATAAAAAAGTGGATAAAGAAATATATGAAATAGCAAAAATATTTTTTGGATAAAATTTATTTTTCTATTCTAACCCTCTCCCCTTGCGGGAGAGGGAAGGGTGAGGGGTAAAATTTGAATTTTAAAAAAGGAATTAAATTTTTAAAATTAACAGCAGTATTTACGTTGTTAATATTTTGGTTTTCAGGATGTGTATCCCAAAAACCAAAAGAGAAACTTATTCTCTTAACTACAACAAGCACTTATGATTCAGGACTTTTAGATTACCTTTTACCCGATTTTGAGAAAAAATTTAAAATAAAGGTTCAGGTAATTTCAGTTGGCACTGGGCAGGCTTTAGAAATGGGAAAAAATGGAGATGGAGATGTTCTTTTAGTTCATTCTCCCAAGGATGAAGAAAAATTTATGAAAGAGAAACATGGGATTAAAAGAAGATGGGTTATGTATAATGATTTTATTATTGTTGGTCCAAAGAATGATCCTGCTGGAATAAGAGGAGACGGCGCAAAGAATGCTTTTAAAAAAATCTCAGAAAAACAAACGCTTTTTATTTCAAGAGGAGATGATTCCGGAACTCACAAAAAAGAGCTTTCTATCTGGAAAGATATTTCAAGGAACGACGCATGGTATATAGAGGCTGGTAAAGGGATGGGAGATACTTTAATGATTGCAAGCGAAAAAAAAGGTTACACTTTGGCTGACAGAGGAACTTTTGTTTCCCTTAAAAGTAAATTAGATTTGGAAATACTTGTAGAGGGAGATAAAATTCTTTTAAATCCTTATGGAGTTATAGCTGTAAATCCTGATAAAAATCCAAAAATAAATTATTCGGCAGCAGCAAAATTTATAGACTGGATAATGAGCAAAGAAGGACAAACTCTTATAGCAAATTTTAAAAAAAGCGGAGAACAACTTTTTAAACCGCTCTACGGAAAATCTATAAGAGATTGAATATGAATAGTGAAATTTTATTCATAACTTTTTTATCATTAAAAATTTCTTTAACCGCTGTTTTTATTGCCTCTATTATGTCTATTTTCCTTGCCTCCATTATTTCTTTTAAAAATTTTTACGGAAAGAAATTAATTGTAAATTTAATCCATACTTTTATGGGACTGCCTCCTGTGGTGGTGGGATTAGTACTGTATCTAATCCTGTCGAGGAACGGTTTTCTTGGCGGTCTCGATTTACTTTATACCCCAACAGCAATGATTATTGCTCAGGTAATATTAGCTTTACCAATAATAACAGGTATTAGCATAAACGTTATAGAGAGAGTAGAGAAGGCAATAAAAGAAACGATTATTTCTTTAGGCGCGACAACGCTTCAAGGTTATATAAAGATAATAAAAGAAGCGAGGCACGGAATTATGATTGCGATAGTTACCGGATTTGGAAGAACAATTTCTGAAGTAGGCGCCATAATAATTGTTGGGGGAAACATAAAATTTCACACCAGAACTTTGACAACTGCAATTGTCAGCGAGACAAGCAAAGGAGAATTTAAGTTTGCGTTGACGTTGGGCGTAATCTTAATTTTAATTTCATTTTTTGTTAACTATGCCTTAACCGTTTTTAGTGCAAGCGAGGAAAAATGAAAGAGAATGGAATAGAGGTTAGAAATCTGTGTAAAAATTATAAAGACAAACAGGTTTTGAAAAACATAAACTTTATAGTTGAAAAAGGAAAAGTTCTGGTTATTATAGGAACGAACGGCGCTGGGAAAACAACTCTTATGAGAATTCTGGATTTACTGGAAAAACCAACAAGCGGAAAAGTTCTTTTTGAAGGAGAAGACGTATTTAAACTGCCGGAGGATAAAAAAGTAGAAATAAGAAGAAGAATCGGTGTGGTTTTTCAGAGAAGTATAGTTTTCAACGAATCTGTCTATGAAAATATTGCCTATGGTTTAAGAATAAGAGGAATTAGAAATAATGTTGAAGAGAAAGTAAAGCGTGCGGCAGATCTGGTTGGACTGAATACCAGAGATAGTTCGTCAAAACTCTCAGGCGGAGAAAAACAATTGTTAGCCATCGCGAGACTTCTTGTAATTGAGCCCGAGGTGTGGCTTTTTGACGAGCCAACTTCTAATCTTGATCCAAAAAATGTAGCTGTTTTTGAAAAGGTTATTGAAAAAATAAAGAACGAAGGAAAAACCGTAGTTCTTACGACGCATAATATGTTTCAGGCAGAAAGGTTTGCCGAAAAAGTTATTTTTCTGTTTGACGGCGAGATAGTGGAGACGGGGAATAAAGAAATATTCAAATTCCCAAGAGACCAAAGAACAAAAGCGTTTATAAATGGAGAAATTGGCTGAGTGTATTTTGTCATCGTAAGCGACCCCTTCAACTGCGCTCAGGGCGCGGTGATCTTTTTTAGAGAGAATAAGCTATAATGTCCGCGTCCATTTGCCCGTTCGGCATTCATTTATAAGTATTTTTGAGTGTGTTAAAATTAATAGATGATTAAAGGAAGAAAACAAATAGGGAGTTTTATATGGCAAAAAATCATATTGCTGAATTGGAAAAACGATTGTGGAACGTAGCAGATGAATTACGGGCAAATTCTGATTTAAAATCATCGGAATACTCTCCGCCAGTTTTAGGTCTCATCTTTTTAAGATATGCAGATTATCGTTTTAGCAAACAGCAGAGAATATTTTCTGACTTGTCTGCCGAAGCTTCAGCGAAGGCAGGAAAATCAAGCACTCGTCGTAAGATTGGTAAAACAGATTATCAGGCTGCCGGGGTTATGTATCTTCCCGATGAAGCAAGATTTTCACAACTTTTAAACCTTCCTGAAGGCGCTGACATTGGAAGAGCAATAAATGAAGCAATGAAGGCAATTGAACGTGAAAACGAAGACCTTAAAGGTGTGCTTCCAAAGACATATAACAGATTTAAGAACAGCCTCTTGGTTGAATTGATAAAACTTATGTCATCAATCTCTGAAGATATTGAAGGAGATGCGTTTGGTAAGATTTATGAATATTTCTTAGGTAAATTTGCTATGAATGAGGGTTCACAGGGAGGCGAATTCTTTACTCCCACCTCTGTTGTTAAGTTGATTGTCTCTGTGATTCAACCGTTTCACGGAAAAATATTTGACCCTGCTTGCGGTTCAGGCGGTATGTTTGTTCAGAGCGCTGAATTCGTTGAAGAACACAAAAAACGGGCAATTGATGAAATCAGCATTTATGGACAGGAGAAGACCAGAGAAACAGTTAATCTCTGCAAAATGAACCTTGCTGTTCATGGTCTTTCCGGTGATGTTTTACAGGGCAATTCCTACTATGAAGACCTGCACGATATGGTTGGCAATTTTGATTTTGTAATGGCTAATCCTCCATTTAATGTAAACAGGATTGATAAAGAGCGTATTAAAAATGACAGAAGGCGTTTTCCATTTAGTATGCCTTCAGTGGATAACGGTAATTATCTCTGGATTCAGCTTTTCTATAGCGCTTTAAATGAAAAAGGACGGGCTGGATTTGTTATGGCTAATTCAGCCAGCGATGCCCGGGCAAGTGAATTGGAATTGCGAAAAAAATTGATTGAAGACAGAGCCGTTGATGTAATGATTGCTGTTGGTTCTAATTTCTTTTATACGGTTACACTGCCCTGCACATTGTGGTTTCTGGATAAAGGCAAGAAAGAAACAGACAGAAAAGATAAAGTTCTTTTCATAGATGCCCGTAAGATTTACACCCAGACTGACCGGGCACATCGTGAATTTTTACCGGAACAAATAGAATTCATTACCAATATTGTTCGTTTGTATAGAGGTGAGAATATTGAAATTACACATGGCAGTGAAAAACTTACTAAAGAAACATTCCCGAAAGATAAATATCAAGATATTGCTGGTTTGTGTAAAGTTGCAACCTTGAAGGAAATTGAAGAACAAGGCTGGAGTTTAAATCCTGGACGATATGTGGGTGTAGTTAATGAAGAAGGCGATGGATTTGATTTTAAAGAACGTCTTGAAGAACTGAATGAAGAACTGGAAGTGCTTAACAGTGAATCTAAGGAACTTGAAAGTACGATTGCTGATAACATTCAAAAGATATTAAATAGGTAAACAATAATGAATCGAATTAAGTTTAAAGAATTTGTAACTCTTCAAAGAGGATACGATTTACCCAAATCAGAAATGGTCGAGGGTGAGTTTCCTGTTGTGGGTTCTACGTCTATCATCGGGTTTCACAACGAGTATAAACAAAATCCTCCCGGTGTAGTCACAGGTCGCAGTGGATCATTAGGAACAGTTCAATATATTACTCGAAAATATTGGCCGCATAATACATCATTGTGGGTTAAAGATTTCAAAGACAATCTTCCTCGGTATGTTTATTATTTGCTCAGGACTTTGCCGTTAGCGAATTACAACGCTGGTGCAGGAGTGCCTACTTTAAACCGTAATCATTTGGACAATTTGGATGTCAATATTCATGATTTACCAGATCAGCGCAGAGTTTCTTCCATCCTCTCCGCTTACGACGACCTCATTGAAAACAATACCCGTCGGATTAAAGTCCTTGAAGAAATGGCACAGAGAATTTATCAGGAGTGGTTTGTCAATTTTGAATTTCCAGTTTCTCCCCCTGATAAGGGGGAGTTAGAGGGGGTTAAATATATTCCCTATAACACAAAATTGAAAGAATATGCCCGTCAAAATCGCAAGAATCCAACTGTTGCAGAAAAAAAGATGTGGGAAATTTTTTCAAGGAAACAGTTCGGTGGATTAAAATTTACCCGTCAGAAACCATTAGAAAATTTTATTGTCGATTTTTATTGTTCTGAGCTATTGCTTGGAATAGAAATTGACGGTGACACACATGCCTTTCAGGAAAAATATGATGAATTGCGTGCAGATATCTTGCAAAAGAAATATGGTATAGAAATTATTCGTTATCAAAATAGTGAAGTTTTATCTAACACAGAAGGTGTTTATTTGGATTTAGCAGAGAGGGTTAAGAGTAAAAAGAGAACCCACCCTATCCCCTCCCTTATCAGGGAGGGGATATAAGTCTTCTGGCGGAAAGATGATAAATTCAGAATTGGGCAAGATTCCCGAGGGATGGGAAGTTAAAAAAGTTGGAGAACTCCTGTGCAAGATAAAGCGAAAGCTAAAAATTAAGAAAGAGGACTATCTTGAGCAAGGTTCAATACCATCTATTGATCAAAGCTCAACATTTATAGGTGGTTATACAAATGAATCTGATGCTTTACATTCAGATCCATTACCAATTATCGTTTTTGGGGACCATACTCGAATTATCAAATATGTTGATTTTCCATTTGCAAGCGGGGCTGATGGAACACAATTATTATATCCAAGTAATGAGGATTTAATGCCCGCCTATTTTTACTATGCTATTAAAAATATCGATCTGTCGGATTTTGCATATGCGCGGCATTTTAAGTTTCTAAAAGAGCAAAAAGTCATTATTCCTACAAGCCAGACTTTAAAGCATTTCAATCAATTGGTAGGATTATTATTGAATCAAATGAGTTTATTGAGAAAAAAGAACGATAACCTCCGCAGAACCCGAGACCTTTTACTTCCCAAACTCATCTCAGGTGAACTTGATGTGTCCGATTTAGAGATTGCTATAAGGGAGCAGGAAGTATGACGCCCAAAAATAGCGACTATTCAGAATCTGCGTTAGTGGAAAAACCGGCAATTGAATTATTCAGTCAACTTGATTGGTCTGTCCAGAACTGTTTTTATGAGTTTGATGAAAATGGAAAAAGTTCTCTTGGCAGGGAGACAAAAGCAGATGTTGTTTTGGTTTCAAAACTTAAACCTTCACTGAAAAAAATCAACCCAGACATCTCTGAAACTGTCCTTGATGAAGCAATAAAGATACTAACTGCTGATAGAAGTTTGATGGGAATGGTTTCGGCAAACCGTGAAGTATTTGACCTTCTTAAAAATGGAGCGCTTGTCTCTTACCTAAATAATAAAAACGAACAGGTTTCAGAACGAATAAAAGTTATTGACTGGGTAAATATAGAAAACAATGATTTCTTTTTAGCTTCACAATTCTGGGTTTCAGGGGAAATGTATACCCGAAGGATTGACCTTCTTGGATTTATTAATGGTATCCCGCTTCTTTTTATGGAGTTAAAGGCATCTCATCGGAATCTTAAGAAAGCATACGATGAGAATTTAAGGGATTATAAATCAACCATTCCACAGGTATTCTGGTTTAACGGAGTGATTATCCTTTCCAATGGCAGTCAAAGCCGGGTTGGGACAATCTCTGCAGAATGGGACTATTTCAGCGAATGGAAACGAATTAATAATGAAGGCGAAAAAGGTGTTGTTTCACTTGATACAGTTATCAGAGGCGTTTGTGAAAAAGCCCGGTTTATGGATATTCTCGAAAACTACACTTTATTTAAGGAAGAGAAAAACGGTCCCATTAAAATTATTGCTAAAAACCACCAGTATTTAGGAGTCGAAAATGCGATAAAAGCATTTCTCCAGATGAACAAGAATAAGGGACGACTCGGAGTTTTCTGGCACACTCAGGGTTCAGGGAAAACAGAATCAATGATTTTCTTTTCACAGAAGATTTTAAGAAAAATACCGGGTAACTGGACATTTGTAGTTGTAACCGATAGAAACGAGCTGGACAAGCAGACCTATAAACGATTTGTGCGTTCAGGCGTTATTCAAGGAAAACAAGAATGGGCTGAAACAAGCGAGGATTTAAGGCGATTGCTAAAAGAAGACCATCGTTATGTCTTTACAACTATTCAAAAATTCAGAACAGAAAAGGAGACAGTACACCCGGTGATTTCTGAACGTTTCGATATTGTCGTTATAACTGACGAAGCCCACAGAACCCAATATGACATATTTGCTATGAATATGCGCAATGCCTTGCCAAAGGCAGGGTTTATTGCATTTACCGGAACACCACTTATTGTAGGCGAAGAGAAAACCAAAGAAGTCTTTGGCGATTATGTAAGTATTTATAATTTTAAACAGGCAATTGATGATAAAGCGACAGTATGTTGTGGTATCGCAATCTCAGAATGAAGTCGAAGACTTAAAAACAAAAGGAGTGGATATTGCACCGCATCGCAGGCGAATGAATAATGAATCTCTTGATGAAAAGTTCAAAGATCCAGATGATCCTTTAAGGATTGTTTTTGTCTGTGCAATGTGGATGACGGGATTTGATGTCCCCTCGTGCTCTACAATTTATCTCGATAAGCCAATGAAAAATCATACTCTTATGCAGACCATTGCCCGGGTTAACCGGGTATTTGGCGAACACAAAGTTGTAGGATTGATAGTTGATTATATTGGAGTGCTTCATAACCTGAATAAAGCATTGGCAATTTATGCGGCTTCCACGGGAGAAGGCGGAGTTGATACGCCAATTATTGAAAAATCTGAATTAATAGAACATTTACGACAGAATATTCAGGAAATGATGGAGTTGCTAGATGATTGGGGAACATTATTGTCAGAAATAATCATTGCAGAAGGATTAGAATGCATTGGTTTAATAGATGATGCAGTTGAGTGTATATTGGAAAATGAAGAACGACAATCTGTATTTAAAGAAAAAAATGCAATTATTCAGAAAATCTATAAGGCAATATTGCCTGATACATCTGCGAGCGAGTTCCAGCCAGTTGTAAAGTTATTGCAGGTTTTGGCAGATAAATTGGGGTCAATTTCTCCAATGATTGATGTCTCTGATGTGCTTAAAAAGATTTCGGAATTACTGGATAAATCGGTAAGAGTTGAGGCAAGGCATATTTCTTTGGAGGGGCGAGGAGAACCATACAAGACAAGAAGAATACTTGATCTGAGCAAAATTGATCTTGAGAAATTGCAAGAACAATTTAACAAAGGACGCAAACGAATATCGGCTGAACAGTTAAGAAAAGTAGCCGAGATTAGATTACATGCTTTATATATGCTTAATAAAACACGGATTGATTATATGGAAAAATTCCAGCAATTAATTGACGAATACAATGCCGGTTCAATGAATGTGGAAGAGTATTACAGACGATTACTTGAATTTGTTGAAGGCTTAAATGAAGAAGAAAAACGGGCGCTTACAGAGAACTTAACTGAAGAAGAGCTTGCTATATTTGACTTATTGGTTAATCCACCGCTTAAAATGACGCAAAAAGATATTATATCTATTAAAAAGATAGCTCATAATTTACTCGAAAAACTTAAATCAGGAAAACTGGTTTTAGATTGGCGCAAGAAACAACAATCTCGCGCGGCTGTAAAATTGTGCATTGAGGAGATGCTTGAGGGATTGCCACCGGTATTCACTGATAAGATATACCATCAAAAATGTGGTTTGATATATCAGCATGTATATGAATCTTATTATGGAAGTGAGAAGAGTATATATTTTAACGTGAATGATTAAATCAAGGAGTCTTAATCTTAAACTCTCTGGTTTCTGCGGCAAGTTACTTTATTAAATAATTACTATAATCATTACATTTTTGAGAAAATTTGAAAAAAATAAGAACTTGATATGGATTTTATTTTGATCTATAATAAGATTACTATATGAGTCATAATAAGGAGCTATTATGAAACCTATTTCAATCACACGTGATATTGTTCCAATTGCTGAGTTTAAGAGAAGTATCTCCAAGTGGTTCAAAGGTCTCAAGAATACGGGACATCCTCTAATTATTACGCAGAATGGCAAACCGGCCGGAGTGCTATTGTCACCAAGCGACTACGATGAATTGGTATATAGAAAATCTTTCCTTGATTCTGTTGGCAGAGGAATATCAGATGCCGAAAACGGAAGGACTTACGGTACTGAGGAGATCAGAGCGGCATTAGCAGCCAGAAGAAGCAAGGAATAATGTTGCAGAAGATAATCTGGACACATGAAGCCCTTGTGCAATTGACGGAAATTGAAGACTACATTTCGAAAGCCAGCCCGGAGCGGGCAGCAAAATTCATCGATCAACTTATTGGACGCGCAGAAGCAGTGTTGTCTGACAAACCGAGGGCGGGCAGGACCGTACCTGAAATTGCCAATCCCGACATAAGAGAGTTGATATTCAAGAATTATAGAATCGTCTACAGGCTTAATGAAAATAATGTTGAAATTCTCACCGTATTTGAAGGACATAGGTTGTTGCAGATTGGTGATTTAGAAATTTCTTTTTGCTTGTAGGTAAGGAAAAACTCCGATTTAAAATCCTCCGTTTACTTTTTGCCTTTCAAATCCTATAATACACTTTATGAAATTACTAGAAAACTTAAATCCAGTTCAAAAAGATGCCGTTACTTCAACGGAAGGTCCTCTTTTAATTCTTGCAGGCGCGGGTTCAGGAAAAACCAGAGTTTTAACCCACCGGATTGCTTATCTTATTCAATCCCAAGGAGTAAATCCTTATAACATTCTTGCGATAACATTTACCAACAAGGCTGCCGGTGAAATGAAAGAAAGAATAGAATCTTTAGTTGGCAGAATAAGCGAAAATATGTGGATCTGCACCTTTCATTCAGCCTGCGGCCGAATCCTGCGCCGCGAAATTGAAAAATTAGGCTATAAAAGCAATTTCACTATTTACGATCAGGATGACCAGACAAGATTAATCAGAAATTGTCTCCGCGATTTAAATTATGACACCAAAAAGTATTCGCCGGTTGCTATAAGATCAATTATAAGCAACGCGAAAAATGAATTGATAGACGCAGACACCTATGCCTTAAAAGCAGTTAGTTATATTGAACAGATTGCGTCTGAAGTTTACAAGCTTTATCAGGAAAAACTTTATCAGAATAATGCTGTTGATTTTGATGATATGATTATGTTGACAGTAAATATATTTAATATTTTTCCTGATGTTTTGGAAAAATACCAGAACAGATTTAAGTATATTTTAGTTGATGAATATCAGGATACTAATTATGCTCAATATGTTTTAGTAAATCTTCTTTCGGCTAAGTATCGTAATTTGTGTGTTGTTGGCGATGACGATCAGAGTATTTATCGGTTTCGCGGAGCTGATATTCGGAATATTTTGGAATTTGAAAGCGACTACCCCGAAGCTGTTATTATAAAACTCGAGCAGAATTATCGCTCAACCAATACGATCTTAGAAGCCGCGAATTATGTGGTTAAAAACAACGTCGGGCGTAAACCCAAAACGCTTTGGACAGCTAACGCGAAAGGCGAGTCGGTTACTGTTTATCAGGCTGAAAATGAACATGACGAAGCTTTGTTTGTCCAATCTGAAATTAAGCGTTTAAAAGATACCGAAGGCAGAAAATATAATGATTTTGCTGTTTTTTATCGAACTAACGCTCAGTCGAGGGTTTTTGAAGAAATTTTTATCAGAAGAGATCTGCCCTACAAAATTGTAGGAGGAGTCAGGTTTTATGAACGGCAGGAAATCAAGGATATTCTTGCCTATTTGAGAGTAGTTTCAAATCCGCTTGATTCAGTTAGTTTGAAAAGAATAATAAATAAACCAAGGCGAGAAATCGGCGATACCACAATTGCCCAGATTGATAAATTTGCACTGCTTAACAGAATAGCTTTTTTTGAGGCTTTAAAACGATCTGATGAAATTTTTCAGCTTTCTGATCGGGCAAAAAAGAATATTAAGAATTTTGTTAATATGATTGATAATTATATTGCGGTTAAAAATAGCTGTTCGATTGAAGAATTAACAAATAAAATTCTTGAAGAAACAAAGTATCTGGCTCAATATGAAAAAGAACAAACGATTGAAGCTCTTGGGAGAATTGAAAACTTAAAAGAATTTATTGCTGTAGTAAAAGAGTTTCAACTTGTTTTTCCTGAAAAAACTCTTGATGAATTCTTGGAAGGCATTTCGTTAATTGCAGATATAGATAATTATAGTGAAGCTTCCGACGCGGTAACACTAATGACTTTTCATAATGCAAAAGGATTGGAATTTCCGGTTGTTTTTATGGTTGGGATGGAAGATGGTGTATTTCCTCATATCAGATCGTTAGGCAACCCGATCGAACTGGAGGAGGAACGGCGTTTATGTTATGTTGGAATAACCAGAGCTAGAGAAAGGTTATATTTAACTCATAGCTGGAGCCGCGATCTTTATGGAAACACTAATTATAATCCAGTCTCCCGGTTTTTAAAGGAGATTCCTGAAGAATTAGTTAATCCTGTTGATTTAGCTGGCATTGCAGATGACAAGGATGATTCAAAAGAAGAGAATGCATCTTTTGAGTTTTCACTTGGCGATGAGGTTGTTCATAAAAAATGGGGCAAGGGTAAGATTGTTGAAGTAAAAAGTGAAAACGAAGTAACAGTTTTGTTTGTATCCGAAGGTAAGAAAAAACTGCTCTTAAACTATGCTCCGCTTCAAAAAGTTGAAGGATAATAATTATTGGATATATTTCCCTCCCCCTTGATGGGGGAGGGTTAGGGTGAGGGTGTTAAGATGTGAATGTCAAAATCAAGAACATAACAAAGCAATTAAGAAAGAATTTGACTGATGCAGAAAGATTGTTATGGAGACATCTAAGAGCTAAGCAATTAGAAGGGATGAAATTCAGAAGACAGGAGCCTATCGGAAAATATATTGTTGATTTTGTTTGTTTTGAAAAGAAAGTAATTATCGAGGTGGATGGTGGTCAACATTCAGAAGAGACAGAGAAAGATAATGAAAGAGATGAATGGTTTAAAATTCAGGGGTTCAAAGTTCTAAGGTTTTGGAATAATGAAGTCTTAACTAATACAGAGGGTGTTTTAGAGGCGATAAGAACTAATTATTTTTAACACACCCTCCCCTTAATCCCCTCCCATCAAGGGAGGGGAGAGAATAGGGAAAGAATTATCTAATCTAGATGAGTCAATAATAATGAGGTTAAGATGCTTAAAAAAACTTATATTCTGGGTCACAAAAATCCGGACACAGATTCAATTTGTTCATCAATTGCTTACGCTTATTTAAAAAACAAATTGGATAAACTTGAATACGAGGCAGTTTGCTTAGGGGATCTAAATCAGGAAACCCAGTTTGTTCTCGATATGTTTAATCTTCCGGCGCCTAGAAAAATTGATCATGTTAAAATTAGAATTAAAGATATAATGACACCGGGAGTTATAAGTGTTAAGCCGGATACTCTTGTGCGTGATATTGGTATATTGATGTATGAGCATAATATCAGATCTGTCCCGGTTGTTGATGAGCACAATATTGCTTTAGGTGTAGTAACAGAGCGGGAAATCGCGTATAACTATATCAAAAATTTAAATCTTGAAGACTTCAAAACAGTTGCTTCACAGGAAGCATCTGTGATTATGGAAAATAATATCTTTATTGTTGATGAAGAAGAGATTTTAAGCGAAACAATTGAAGATATTTTAAAATCTCCTCACAAAGAAGCGCTGGTAGTGGATAAAAGTAATCGTTTGGTTGGAATTGTTACCAGAACCAATTTGGTTAATCCTGAAAAGAGAAGAGTTATTATTTTAGATCATAGTGAAATTTCCCAATCAGCAGACGGAATAAAAGAGGCTTCTATTATTGAAATTATAGACCACCATCATTTAGGAGACCTTCAGACGCCTGAACCAATATTAGTAATCAGCAAACCGGTGGGGTCAACTTCAACTATAATTACGGAAAGATTTAATGAACTTAGGGTTGATATTCCAAGAGATATTGCGGGAATATTGTTAGGGGCAGTTCTTTCCGATACCGTTCTGCTAAAATCACCAACTGCAACGCAAAAAGATAAAGAAATAGTTGAACGCTTAAGCAAGATTGCGGGAATTGACTGGTTTGAATTTGGCGCCAGAATGTATGACGAGTGTTCTGATGTTTCTTCTTTATCAGCCACGGATCTTTTAAATTCTGATTTTAAAGTTTACAATTTTTCAGATGTTAAAATTGGAATAGGGCAGATTGAAACCACAAATTCAAAAGGGATTCTTAGAAGGAAAAATGAGATTTTTGACGAAATGAACAAAGAATTAAAAGATAAAGATTTTGAATTAATTGTTCTAATGATTACAGATATAATCAGGGAAGGAACAGAGTTATTGGCAGTCGGCAAGACAAAGCTGGCGGAGAAAGCATTTAATTGCGAGCTGGTTGATAATAGTGTGTTTTTACCGGGAGTGATTTCCCGAAAAAAACAGATAGCAGCTCCTTTGTTTAAAGTAATAGGGTGAAATATGGACGCTACAACTTCAACGGTTTACTTTGAGAAAAAAGGTCCCGAGAACACTGACAAAACAATTTCTCTGGCTAAAAAACGGGCAGATGAGTTAGGGATTAAATCTATTCTTATAGCGACCACCAAAGGAGATTCAGCAGTTAAAGCCTCGGAAGTTTTTAAAGGTTATAATCTGGTGGCGGTAACTCACTCAACTGGATTTGCTCATATTAATATTCAGGAGCTAGAAGGGTCCAAGAGGAAAACCATAGAAGAAAACGGTGGAAAAATTTTAACTTCTCTTCATTCATTTGGCGGGATAGGAAGAGCAGTAAGGATGAAGTTCAACACCTATGAACTGGAAGATATAATCGCCAACACACTTAGAGTTTTTGGCGAAGGGACAAAAGTGGCTATAGAAATTACAATGATGGCAACCGATGCGGGTTTGATTCATACTACTGAAGATGTTGTTGCGATTGCCGGCACGGGCCGGGGCGCTGATACTGCCTTAGTGATAAAGCCGGCTAATACCCAAAGATTTTTTGATTTAAAGATTAAAGAAATAATATGTAAGCCATTATGTTAAGGTATTAAGTAGGGCAGGCGTCTCGCCTGTCAAAGATTCAGTTAAAGAGATAATAGTAGGCTATTATGATTAAGGTAAATCATTAGGTGAAAATGTGCTGGAAGAAAAATACGATGAGAGCAAGAGGAATTTTATAATTCTTCTTGCTATTTTAATAATTGGCGGATATTTTGCCATTCTTTTTCGCTTCATTCATTTTCCTGCTATGATTAATGCTGATGAAGTTGATAATTTGATTCAAGTCAGGAGATTGCTGGCAAATTATAGTTTTAATACGATTGGATTCAAGCATCCGCCTCTTTATATTTTCTTTCTCGCATTAATTGCTAAGATTTTTGGTTACAAGGAATCTGTTTTTTTTGCTTCGACCATTGTTCTTGCTTTAATTTTAATAATAGCTTTCTATTTTTTGTCCAGAGAATTTTTTGATGAAAAAGTTGCTCTTCTTTCCAGTTTCTTTTTAGCCGTGATGCCATATTATGTTTTTTATAGTGTTTGGATTAAGCAAGATACATTGATGACTTTGTTTATGGTTCTGTCTTTTTACTTTTTCTTAAAGAACAGGAATGTTACAAGCGGTGTTTTTTACGGTCTTGGAATTTTAACAAAAGAGTCAACGGCGCTTGTTACTCCTATTTTATTTTTTTATCTTGTTTTTACCCGCAAACTTTTTAAATTAAAAGATTTGTTTATTCAAAGCATAGTTGGTTTTGGGTTGTCGTTTTGGTGGTTTCTTTTTTATGCTTCTTCTGTCAGTCAGGGCAACAATATGAACAAAGGAATTTTAAGGGTTATATTTGATCCGTGGCTTGTAAAAACCTATTTTAAAGGAATTAAATTCTTTAGTTATTATTTTGAATTTATGCCAGTTGAACTTGGTTATGTTATTTTGAGTGGTTTTATTATAGGAATTATTTATTATCTACATGCTTCTTTACGTGATAATCGGGATGATTCTGCCAGATACCAGCATCCTCTTGTTTTCCCGTTGCTTTGGTTTTTAATAGTTTATCTGGTCGCTACATTTTCTTCCCGCAAACTGTCTTGGTTTGTTTATCAGGGTGTGCCGTCTATTGCTATAATAGGCGCTTTTGGTTGGAATTTTATTTATCAGAAATTTAAAGAAAAATCACAAATAGCTGGTTCAACTTTCATTTCAATTATTTTAATTTTGAGTGTTTTTAATATGGGCAAATTTGATGCTTATCGTTATGAGAAGATTGTGCCTCTTGGTTCGGAATATCAGGCCCAGTTGAAAAATTTAAGTGATTTTGTGGATAGAGTTGTTGGAAAGGGAAAAAGGATAGCGATGCCTTTTAAACCGCCTGTTTTCTTATATTATTCAGAAATAAAAGAGGAACAGGTTTATTTATTGCCCTCAAGAGCGGATGAATTAACAGGTTTTATTAAGAAAAACAAGATAGATTACGTATTTTTATGGCCGATGAGCGGCTATGAAGTTGAAATAAGAAATATTTATGACACAAAAGTTATCCGAAAGATGTATAAAGAAATAGAAAACACGGCAGAAGAAAAGGGATTTTCTAAATTGCATCCCGGCGAACTGGCTATTTTGAAGACTGCTAATATATATCAGAAAAATTAATATTTTGATTTCTAGTGCTTTGTTAAGCATAAATCAATGGATGTCATTCCTGCCCCGTATCAAGTACGGGATAAACTCCAGCGGGAATCTAGACGTCGTCCCCACAAAAGCGGGGATTCATAAAGACTGAATCCTCCGTATCAAATACGGGGCAGGCTGCATATCAAGCATGTCCTCGACCTGATCGGGGATGCAGAATGACAACTCATCAAATCACGAGCTACAAGGTACTCAGTTGCAAATAAGCTTGAAGTCCTAGGACAGTCCTAGTCAAGTCCCGATTAAAAATAGGGACTCAGTCCTATTGACAATTTAAATAACAATAAAATATTATAAGATTTAATTTAGAGAATAAATTTCTCT
>JACQXZ010000072.1 GCA_016208465.1 Actinomycetota bacterium | reverse complement strand
CATTAGGGCCTATAGCTCAGTTGGTTAGAGCGCACCCCTGATAAGGGTGAGGTCCGTGGTTCGAATCCACGTAGGCCCACCATTCTAGTGTCTAGTTTCGAGGCGCTAGAAACTGGATGGGGGTGTAGCTCAGCTGGGAGAGCGCCTGCCTTGCAAGCAGGAGGTCAGCGGTTCGATCCCGCTCATCTCCACCATCCTTCGCTAAAGCTTCGGACGGCAAGCCACTCTTTGCCCTTCGGGTTTCGAATGATAGCCTATTCGACTAGCGCTCAAATATTACAGCGTTTCTACAACAAAACCTATCTTTATTGCCGAGAGAGCAAGGTAAAACATGGATGTTTTCCCCCGCAAAGGATTAATGATTGAAAAAAAGACTACTTTATGTTAATATAAAGCTACACAACGTAGTCGTCAGGCAGGCGACAAGGGGCTTATTAAATGGCAACTTTTGCAACAAAAGAATTGAAGTTGCATAAAAGTGAAAGATCAAATCAAAGAATTTCAGAAAAAGAGACAAGAACTGAGTTCTTTTACAAAGGCTTTGCATTGTTAATAATTATGCAAACATAAATCAGAGAGGGTTTGTTTAGACACCTCTCTTTTTGTTTTGAAAAAATAAACAAAAATTGAACCGGGAGGTTCAGAAAATGGGACATAGACTGAAAAAAAGATTGTTTGTCAAGATGAAAAGTTTGTCGGTTTTATTTTTATCCTTTTTTATTTTAATGACTGTTTTTATGGCAACAAGCATTGCAGCTGTTAACATATGGACACCGCAGAACACGGGCACGTATAAGCCTAGTGACGTAATGAGTTTTGCGGCTGATTTTCCTAGCGCAACCAATGTTTATGCTGGAACAGGTTCCTATTTGGGAACAGGTGGTTTTATTTATAAAAGCATAGATGGCGGAATTAAGTGGGATGAAAAACTTAACAACTCTCCTTTAACCTCCTATGTTTTTGCTCTTCAGGTTGACCCAATTGATTCTAAAATAATTTACGCAGGAACCTATCAAGGTGTTTATAAAACAATAGACGGAGGTTTAAACTGGAATCCTTCAAATGGCGATCCAAGAAGCATGACAGATGATCAGGTTTTTGCTTTGGCAATAGATCCTTTTAATCGTAACAGGATTTATGTTGGAACACGGGGAGGAGCATTTCCTCCGGCTTCTCCTAACAGCGGCGGGGTTTTTGTGAGCGAAGATAGTGGAGCAAGCTGGACAGAAAGAAGCAACGGATTAAACAATGTGAAAGCATTAAGCTTGTTGATTAATCCCAGCAATCCTCTTGTAATTTATGCGGGGACAACTGGCGGCTCAGAGCAGTCTACTGAAAAAAGCGGGGGAGTTTACAAAACCACCGACGGGGGCTTGAACTGGACGGAGTCAAACATTGGACTTTCAAGCACATGGATAAACGCGCTTGCAATAGACCCTCTTAATTCAAGCATTATTTATGCGGCTACCAGCGATGGTGTTTTTAAATCTATTGACAGCGGAGCAAGCTGGAAGCAATACAAAACAGGAATTACCTTTCAACATATTTCATCAGTAATTGTTGATCCCAGCATGGGAGCAAACAAAGTTATTTATGCTGGTGGAGGTTTTAAACCTTATTCGCTTGCTGGGTCATTAAATACCAGCGGAGGAGTATATAGAAGTATTAATGGAGGAGAAGAATGGACACCAATCAATACTGGCTTTAAACAGGCAAGCACAGGAGATATCAGTACCCGAATTTATTCTTTAATCTTTAAGCCGGGAGATTACAACACTATTTATGCTGGAACAAATGATGGCATATATGGATATACAATTAACGCAAACGCACCTAAAACTCCGACTGGTTCTAATAATGTCACCTATTTTCATAAACTTTCTGCTTTTAATGTTGCAGGATTCGAAAGTCCGCAGACAGATTATATTTCTGCTACACCAAAAGCGTATGTTGAGCCTCCAACTGCGCCACCGGGGACTTCAACAACAGGACCGACCCCTGCTCCGATTGCTTCGCCTGTTTCAACAGGAGAAATTAGAGGTCGAGTGGTTGACGCAGGATGGGTTCCTATCAGTAGCGCTACCGTAAGGTTTGACTCGGCATCGATGACTGTTAATTCGAATGGAGAATTCAGGTTTATAAACGTAGCCAATGGAACCTATACGGTTTATTATGATGCTCCCGGATATATCAGTCAGACACAGGTGCTTTCTGTTGTTAACGGCGGAATCACAAATGCTCCAACAGTAATTATGTCAAAAACAGGAAGCGGAACAGGCCAGATAAGAGGCAGAATGATTAATACGGCCGGTCAGCCGATTCCCGGTTCGACAGCAAGAATAAATAATATCACAATGTTTCCATATCCAACAGGCGACTTTGCTTTTACTTTAATGACAGATGGAGTTTACACAGTTTACTATGATGCTCCGGGATATACAAGTCAGACACAGATCCTTCCTGTAGTCAATGGTGGAATTACTAACGCTCCAACTGTAATTATGTCGTCTGGATTAGGGATAAGCGGTTTGGGTGGCCCAACCGGACAAATAAGAGGCAGAATAGTAAACACGAGTGGGCGGCCAATATCCGGCTCCACTGCAAGAATAAATAATATTACAATGTTTCCGTATCCAACTGGTAACTTTGCTTTTACTTTAATGACAGATGGGATTTATACGGTCTTTTATGATGCACCGGGATATACAAGCCAGACTCAGGTGCTTCCTGTAGTCAATGGTGGAATCACTAGCGCTCCAACTGTAATTATGTCTTCTTCGGGGAAGCAAATTGCCGCAAAGGCTAAAAAGAAAGTGAAAGTTAGAAGAGCAAAGAAAAAAGTAAAGGTTAAAACCAAAAAGAAAAAATAAATAAGAGCTAGAGAAAAGAAAACCAAAAGCAGTCACACAATTTGTGTGACTGCTTTTTTTTATGAAGGAAGAAATTTAATTTTTAAGAATTTTATTGTATAAAGATTAGTTTAGATATATCATTATTTCTCTGTTAAAATAAAGAATATTTAAACCCACAAAGGTTTTGGGGGGAACTTGGTGGAAGAGCAAGTTTTTGGCGGGAGATATAAAGTTATAAAAAAACTGGGCGCAGGCGGAATGGCCGAAGTATATATGGCCAAAGATGGTATTTTGGGACGCACTGTTGCAATAAAAGTTCTCCATTCCCGTTTTGCCCATGAAGCCAATTTTGTTGAACGGCTAAGAAGAGAAGCGCAGGCGGCGGCGAATTTAAATCACCCGAACATTGTAAGCATATTTGATTGGGGTGGTCAAGATGATGCTTATTTTATTGTAATGGAGTATCTCGAGGGCAGAAATCTTAAGGAGATAATTGAACAGGAAGCGCCTCTTGCCCCAGACAGAGTGATTGAAATATCAAGAAAAGTTTGTTCAGCCCTCCAGTTTGCTCATAGGCACAACATAATTCATCGGGACATAAAGCCTCACAATATTATTATTACATCCGAAGGAGAAGTGAAAGTAACTGATTTTGGAATAGCAGTAGCCAGCTCGTCTAATTTAACGCAAACCGGGTCAATCGTTGGCACAGCTTATTATGTTTCGCCGGAACAAGCCCAAGGAAAACCAGCCCAAGCAACTTCAGATATTTATTCTTTAGGTATCGTAATGTATGAAATGCTGACAAGACAGCTTCCTTTTAAGGGAGACAGTCCTGTGGCGGTTGCTTTTAAACAAGTCCACGAAGCGCCTGTTTCTCCTCGCAGGCATAATCCTATAATTCCTGTTAGGCTGGAGAAGACAGTAATGCGGGCTCTTTCAAAAAACTCTTCGGAGAGATACCAGTCTGCTTACCAAATGAAAGAAGATCTAACTTCACTAGGAAAATCGGAAGGCGAAAGCAAAGACACATATTTAGGAGAAAGAGAAAAAAATTATTGGGAAGATAAGACAATTGTTGTAACTCGTCAGCAGAAAAAAGAGAAAAGCAGCAGGGCTTTAATCATAACACTATTCATTCTTGCCGCCTTAGCTTTGATTTCCGGAGCATATATTGTTTTTAATCTGCTTTTTCCGTCAATCGTGGTTCCCAGCCTCAAGGGAAAGACGTTGGTTGAAGCAAGGAGTGAGCTGGAGACAAAAGGGCTTAGCGTGGAGGTTGTTAAAGAAACATACAGCAACGTTGTTGGGGCAGGAAAAATTATTGATCAGGAGCCTCAGGCGGGAGAAAAAATTAACGAAGGAGAAAAAATAAGAGTTACAGTAAGCAAGGGCGGAAAACAAATAATTGTTCCCGATGTTGTAGGAAGAACAGGAGAAGAAGCTGGTTTTATTTTGGGTCAGTCAGGTCTCCAGATAGGAAAAACAGAGAGAATTTTTAGCGATACGGTTTCAGAAGGAATAGTTATTGAGCAAGATCCCAAGGCTAACGCTAAGGTGTCTCTGGATGATACAGTTAACATCGTGGTAAGCAAAGGAGAAGAAAAGGTTGAAGTGCCGGATGTAGCTGGAAGGACTTCCATAGAGGCTGGATCGATAATTGGTCAGGCAGGTTTGAGGGCGCAAACGAACGAGGAATATAGCGATACAGTGGTTAAAGATAAAGTAATAAACCAAAGCCCAGAAGCAGGCAGTGAAGTTAAAAAAGACTCAATAGTTGAGATAACAATAAGCAAAGGACCTGAAACAACAGTGGTGCCTTATTTGGTTGGAATGAATGAAAAAGAAGCAAAGGATGTTTTAGAAAAAGCAGGCTTGATAATAGATGTGAAATATGCCAGCGTCGGCGAAGGAGAAAACGGTAGAGTTCTTGAGCAGTATCCTGAAGCAAATACAGAAATTAAAAAAGGGTCTACAGTAAGCGTCTCAGTTAAAAAAGAAACGAGTTAAATTTCAATTAAAACAAGGGTAATATTATCTCTTCCACCACGTTGATTTGCAAGCGCAATTAACTTTTCAGATGCTATATTTAAAGACCTTTCTGAAGCAATTATTTGTTTGATCTCTTTATCTTTAAGCATTTCCGTAAGACCATCGGTGCAAAGCAGAAAACGATCTTTTTTTTCTGTTTTGCCAAACGAAACACTGGGTTCTATTTCTGCATTTGTGCCGAGAGCTTTGGTTATGATGTTGCGATAAGGAAAAAACTCGGCTTCTTTTTTTGAGATATAATTTTTTCTAATCAGGTCCGCAACAAGGGAATGATCCTCGGTTAGCTGGGTTAGCTTATTCTCTCTAAGAAGATAAGCACGGCTGTCTCCAATGTGACCAATGAAATAATTTTCTTTGTTAAAGAGAAGCAGAGTAAGCGTTGTTCCCATTCCGTATTGTTCAGCGCTTTCTAGTGATTCTCCAAAGACGAACTGGTTTGCTTCTTTAATTGATTGGACCAAGAAATTCAGAAGATTGTTTGCAGTAGTTTTCGAAAGAAAGGATTCTGTAAATTTCTTTTCTATGAATTCTAAAGCAATTCGGCTGGCAACTCCTCCTGCCTTGTGTCCTCCCATACCATCAGCTACGCCAAACAACCTGTTTTTTATCAGATAAGCATCTTCGTTTTTCTTTCTTAAAATTCCGCGGTCTGTTAATGCAATATATTTCATTTTTCAGCCTGAGGGTTTTTAAATTCAAGCTCTGCTGTTCCAAGAATCAAAATGTCACCATTTACTAGTCTTTTTTCTTTTTTTATTTCTTTGTTGTTCAGGACTATTCCGTTGGTGCTGTTTAAATCTTTTATGAAAAAATCACCCTTTTTACGGTTAATTTCTGCGTGTCTTCTTGAAACCTCAGGAGAATTAAGCACTATATCGTTATCGCGAAGCCTTCCTATTGAAGTTTTTTCTTTCAGCAAAGGGAAAACATAATGTTTTGTTTCTGTTTTTAGCATCAAAGCAGGCGAGCTGGAGATTAGTCCAAGCAAAAGGGCTTCTTCTTCTGAAATAATTCTTGTTTCTTCGTTAATGCCTTTGCGGTAAAGCATGTCTTCTTTGATCGACAAGGAACTTTTTACCTCCATATGTCCCGGCTCGATATCGCTGTCTGGGATAAAATTTATCTCAGGAGACCCGACGAGAATCAGCCCCTTTTCTTTTGATTCTTCTTTTAGAAAAAACTCTAATTCATTTGTAAAAAAATGCGTCAAAGGTCCTATGCTGTCAATGTCCAAACGATTAAGATGTATGAAATAATTATTTGGCGCAAAGGTGTGAGACAAAGTTGTAGATAAATTATTCTCCATTTCATGCAGAAGTTTTTTAGCAATTGTCTTCGGCTGAATTTTTGCCCGGGGTGTTTTTGTGTAAATATCTTTTGTAATTGATTCAAGTTTTGCTTCAAAGTCTTTTACGAAATTCAATTAATTTATCCTCCAGACAGCAGACATCAATTATCGGGTTCAGCAAAGTAATTATAGCGATAAAATAAGTAAATTGTAACAAATAATTTTGTTAAGAGTGGCTCGGTTATCTTGGGGAAAACAAAAAACTAATGGCGAGAAGCAAGAAAGAAAAAACAAAAAAATGTTTTTTGACTTTGGAGAAGGCAATATTAATAACCAGCAGCGATGCGGCTAATAAGAACCAAGGAAGGAATGGCAATGAAAAATTTCTGATTGCCATAATGTTAAAAACAAACGCAGCAAATGGGATAAATACATATTTAATTTTAAGTTGTTTGAAAACCTTAAAAGAAGATTTGTTTGAAGAAACCTTATTGGAGACGAGCGGTTTTAGTATTAAGGCAGGAGTGATTTTAGGCGGAAGAAAACGTTCAAGTTTATATCTGAATTCCACTATGTTTGGAAATCTGTTTTCAGGAGATTTCTCAAGAGATTTTAGTATAATGCGGGATAATTGCTCTGGAACATGGCTGTTCATTTTGGCAGGCGGAACGGGATTAGAGTTTAATATTTTAAACACTAGTCCTTTATCGGTTTCAGCCTCAAAAGGAAGTTTAGTGGTGAGCATTTCGTACAACACGACACCCAGAGAAAATATGTCAGTGGACGAATCTATTAATTCTCCGCTTAATTGTTCGGGCGACATATAAGGTATTGTTCCAAGAAAATCTCCTTCGGGGGTGATGCCGTAGGGACCAAGAAGCCTGCTTGTTCCAAGGTTTGTTAGTTTAACTCTCCCGGAAGGAAGAATTTTTATAGTCGAAGGCGTTATATTTCGATGAATAATGTTATTTAAATGGACAGACTCCAATGCAAGACAAATCTGAACAGCAATCGCGATCGCTTGAGAAACTTTTAGCCGAACAGAAGTTTTTAAAATTTCTGAAAGAAACAATCCTTCAACAAGCTCAAAAGTCAGATAAAAATCATTGTCTTTTTTTAAAAATTCATAAACCTGCAAAATATTTGGATGCTTGATTAAAGAAGCCATATGAGCTTCCCTGATAGCGCGGTATGCTGTTTTTGGTTTGGCTTTTATTTTTTTTATTAAAACAAGACGCTCCATTTGGGTGTCGTAAGCCCTAAAGACATCGGCAAATTTTTCCCTAACAGGTTCTTCGATTAATTTATAGCGATTTAACAAAAGATCGGTTTTCATTTTTCACCATAGAAAGATATTGCTATTTTAAGATTAGTTCGATTTAATAAAAATTAGTCCTTTGTTATGTTGTTTTTGGAGAACAAAAGGTTTATTCTTGTCTTGAAGGATTCGAGGAGTCTAGGGCGAGTGGTGGAATTGGTAGACGCGCCGGGTTCAGGGCTCGGTGGACATTGTCCATGAGGGTTCAAATCCCTTCTCGCCCACCAACTACAACAAATTAAGAAATGGTTTACGATAAAAAAATTATGCAATATCAAAAATTAAAAAGAGCCAGAAGGCGAAAATTCCAGACTAGATTGATTGTGCTGCTTCTTGTCCTTTTTTTTATGGTTTATTATATTGGCGGAGGATTCTGTAGTCGAAACAAAGAAAGAGAACTACGCGCTTATATTAATAAAGTTAATCAATTAGTGGATGAATCAAATAAGGTAGCAGAGGAATTCAATAGGCTGAAAGCGGGAGGTGGAATTTCAAGAAATATTTTAGGGGAACGTTTGTTGCAATATTCAAAAGAAATAGACGGGGTTAACAAAAAAAGCAAGAACGTCGATCCTCCTCAATTGATGATCGAGGCTCATAAATATCTTGAAATTGTGTTTGAACTGCGCGCTGATGCGCTTAAAAGATATAAACCGGCATTGTTTGATGCGTTGACAGATCAGGATTTAGAAGTTGCGAGCAGTCAGGTGTCTTCTGTTTTAAAAGATCTTTCTTTGAGCGACAGGGCGTATATCTTTTTCTCTGATAAAGTTAGGCTGGTTTTAGATAATGAAGAAATTAAGGATACTTTTCCTGTTGAATCAAAATTTTTGAAAGAAGATAATGTATATGAAAAAACCAGCGTGCTTTCTTACCTCTTTCAATTAAAAGGAATCAAAAGCCTTCAGGAAAGTCATGGTTTAGGGGTTATTTCGTTTTCTGTTTCGCCTAAAGAGATTCGGTATGTTCCCAAAAAGAAACTTTACGTTCTCCCCAAAACCGATTTTGTTTCTGTTGCAGTCACTTTTCAAAATCAGGGAAACCAGATAGAAAAGAATTTTTTTGTTAAGACAACGCTTAAATCTGAAAACAAGACCAAAGAGCAGACAGAAGAAACGGTAGTTGACACAATTCTTCCCGAAGAAAAAAAGACGGTGTTGTTGAAAGGATTAAAGCCAGCCGGCGGAGGAACAGTGAACCTTTTGACTATAAGCGTAGGACCAGTTCCAAACGAAAAAAATCTTGACAATAATGCCAGAGAGTACAAGTTTATTGTTGAGTAAGTTTTTTGGACGCTGCTTCCTTGACAAGCTCGTAGACTTTTTTTAATGGAATTTTTGTCTTGGAAGCGATTTTTGCGCAGTCTTCATACTCAGGAGAAAGCGTTATAACTTTGTTGTTCAGTAAACCTGCTTTTACTTTCGCCTTGCCCCCTTTGATTTTAACATCAGTTGTTTTTCTGGCAAGTTTGAGGCGTTTTATTTTTGAGATTCTCATGCCAAAAGTGTTTGTTTCTTTAAAAACAATTTCGCTTAAAATTTCGGTCTTTTCCTGATCGCAAAGCAGATTAAGCATTATCGCGGGACGATTTTTCTTCATATATATAGGAACAAACCAGGCATCAAGAGCGCCGTTTTTGAAAAGTTCTTTTTGGACATAGTCATAAAACTCGGGATTTGTGTCGTCTATATTAGTGGATACGACTACAAGCTCTTCTTCGAGTCCGACTT
>JACQXZ010000028.1 GCA_016208465.1 Actinomycetota bacterium | reverse complement strand
AAAGGATGTATTTGCGGTCAGGTTATTTGTTTGATTGATCGTCACGGCAATGTCTTCCCTTGCAGTTATTTTCCTAAAGTCGCGGGAAATGTAAAGGAGAAATCTTTTAAAGATATTTGGGAAAACTCTGAACTCTTTAAGGAATTAAGGGATTTCAGTAAATATAAAGGACGATGTGGTTCCTGTGAATATATAAATATATGCGGTGGATGCAGAGCACGGGCAGACGCTGTCTATGGAGATTACCTGGAAGAAGAACCATTCTGTAATTATGTTCCGTTTAGATTAAGGGAAAAGAAGTAAACGAGGAGAAAACATGTCAGAAAAAAATTATAGATTTATAGATGCATGTTGGAGAAAACCGGTTGATTATACACCAATTTGGATTATGCGGCAGGCAGGCCGTTATATGAAGGAGTATCAGGATATTCGAAATAAAGTCTCTTTTTTAGAGCTTTGCAAAACTCCTGAACTGGCGGCGGAAGTAACTATTTTGCCTATTGATAAGCTGGGTGTTGACGCCGCGATTCTTTTTTCCGACATCTTAATTCCTGTTGAAGCGATGGGAATGAATTTGGAATTTGGTGATGGCGGTCCTCATTTAGGTTCTCCGGTTAAGAATAAATCTGACGTTGATAGATTAATTGTTCCTTCCCCGCAAGAAAAAGTTCCGTTTGTTATGGAAACAATTAAACTGCTTAGAAAGGAACTGGATGGACGGGTGCCTTTAATAGGTTTTTCAGGCGCGCCTTTTACTTTAGCTTCTTATATGGTAGAAGGCGGAGGAACATCCAGTTTTGTTAAAATCAAAACAATGATGTTTAAAGATCCCGAAACAATTCACGCTCTCTTGAATAAAGTGGCAAAAACGGTTATTTGTTATTTGAATGCTCAAATTGAAGCGGGCGCTCAGGCGGTTCAGATTTTTGATTCATGGGCAGGCACTTTGTCTCCAAGAGATTATCAGGAATTTGCTTTAAGTTACACCAAGCAGGTAATTGACGGTCTTAATCGTGAAAATATTCCTGTAATTTATTTTGTTCAGGGCAATCCGGGAGTATTGGAATTAGTTAAACAGGCTGGCAGTGATGTGATTGGTGTTGACTGGAGAATAAATCTGGATGTGGCTTGGAACAGAGTAGGATATGATGTTGCCGTGCAAGGCAACCTTGAACCATGCGCTCTTTTTCTTCCTAAAGATAAATTAGAGGAGAGGGCAAAAGAAATTTTAAATCAGGCAGGAGGCAGGCCGGGACATATTTTTAACCTTGGTCATGGTATATTGCCTCAAGCCACTGTTGAAAATGCCAAATTTTTAGTAGAAGCGGTTCATAAGTTCAGAATACAGAACACAGAAGACAGAACACAGACGAGAGAATAAGCGTGTTGTTTATTTCCGAATCGTTTGGGCCAGGTAATGAAAGTTAAAAACTCAAAACTCAAAACTCAAAACTCAAAATCAACAGGTGTTCTTCTTATTAATCTTGGGGGACCGGATTCGCCTGAATCGGTCAGACCATTTCTTTTTAACCTTTTTTCCGATCGGGAAATAATTCAATTACCACTCCAGAAATTATTTGCTCTTTTGATTTCTTCTGTTCGTTCCAAAAAGACAATCAGTCATTATCAAGAAATAGGCGGGAAGTCGCCTATTCTTGAATTAACTCAAAAGCAGGCAGATTTGCTTGAAAAAAAATTGAATAATCCCCCCTTGAATTCCCCCCTTACCAAAGGGGGGCACGGGGGGATTAAAGAAGGTCAGGGTGGATTATTCAAAGTATATATTGGGATGAGATACTGGCATCCTTTTATCGAAGAAGCTGTTCAGAAGATTATAAAAGATGGAATAAATCAGATTATTGTGCTTCCTCTTTATCCCCAATATTCTAAAGCCACCACTGGTTCTTCTCTAAATGAATTGAAGAGAATTCTGATAAAATACAACAAAAATTTTAATTTAAAGATAATAGATAACTGGTTTGATAATCCGTTATATTTAGACGCAATAGTTGAGAAAACAAAGGAAGGACTTGAGAAGTTTCCTTTAGACAGAAGAAAAAATGTCCAGATTATATTTAGCGCTCACAGTTTACCCAAGCGTTTTATCGAAGAAGGTGATCCTTATTTAGATCAATTAAATTTAACAATTGATGGAATAATTGAAAGAATGCCTGATATAAAATGGCGCCTGTCGTTTCAAAGTAAAAGTGGTCCGGTTGAGTGGTTAGAACCGTCAACTGATTCTGTGATAAGAAAATTAGCATCCGAAGGAGTTAAAGAAATACTGATTGTTCCAATCAGTTTTGTTTCTGATCATATAGAAACTCTTTATGAGATTGATATTGAATATGCCGAGCTGGCCAAATCATTAGGAGTCGAGCTATTCAAAAGAACTCCTTCACTTAATGATTCTGAAAGTTTTATAATGGCTTTAGCGGATATAGTCAAGCAGTCTATGTTGTCAGATTGAGTTTCAATAAAAAAATTCGAAGATTCAAGCGTCAATTTTTAAAGATTTTCACTAGAATCCTTGACCCCTTGAATCCTCGAATCCTTAAATAAATTTAAATTTTTATTCTAACACGATCTGCATTGATTGTTCTGGCTGATTTTCTCCACAAACCAATCACTAAAACATTATTGCCAACCTGAATGTCACCAAAAGCTACTTTGTCTTTTCCTTTAAGAAAGACGGTTGTAGCTGAAGTTGTAACAGTCTGATCTCCCCGGGCAGTCGTGGTTAGAACAAACGAACTGTTAGCTGCGTCTATTGATTTAACACTGCCGACAAATGTGCCTCCTTTGCGTTGAATAGATAAATCACGAATTAAATTAGCGTCTATTGTAGCATCTGTAAATCGTCCCCTGACCACCACAATATCACCCACGCCAATTTCTTCTAAACTTGATCTTCCATAGAATTTTCTTACTATTTTGGTCTTAGCGGTTACGTTGACGGTATAAGTAATTGCTCCTGCTGTAACTGTTATTGTTGTTGGTATAGTGAGTCCGTCTATTGAAGCAATGTTTCCGGTAATAGCGCGATTTCTGACTGGTACGGCTTTGACTTTAATTCTGCGAGCGGCAAAAGCTGTTGATGTAGTTAAAACTAAGGCAATCAAAACAATTGACAGAAGTAAAAAATTACGTTTTTTAAGCATTAAATAACCTCCTTGTTAATAGTTGGGTTTTTGATTTTTACTTATTATTTTATCACCTCACTTACATTAAAGTCACAAGGTCACAAGTTGCAAGTCACAGGTTAAAAAATTCCTTCACTTGTGACTTGTGTCCTTGTGACTTTGTGACCTATCTTCTTATCAGATAGCTTATGCGCTTCAGTGTTATTTTACCAATTCGCTTATTTTTATTATAATCCTTCTATATAACTAAAATATTACAATTTCCGGGTGAAAGCAAGTTTGATTCGTATCTGTCGGGCTTGTTGATTAATATCTTATAATTCAAATTCATGTAATTTTTGGCAGAACATGTAAAACGGGTCACAAGTCACAAGTGAATAATTTTTAACCTGTGACCTGCAACTTGCAACTTGTGACTTTCAGTTCAGATTAGGAATGATTGAAATTTCCAGTAATTTAAAAGAAAAGGTATTGTTAACAATTGAAAAATATAATATGCTTAAAAGTAATGACAAGGTTCTTGTTGCGGTTTCGGGGGGGCCTGATTCTTTAACATTACTCCATTTGCTTTTGCAGATTAAACCAGAATACAACCTCGATTTACATATATTTCATCTTGACCATATGATGAGAGGAGAACACTCCAGAAAAGATGCCGCTTTTGTTAAAGATACTGCCAACAGGTTTCAAATAGCATCAACGATTCTTTCTTTTGATGTTCCATCCTTTATAAAGAAAAAGCATTTTTCAAAACAGGAAGGCGCAAGAAAAATCAGGTATCAATTACTTGAAGAAGTTGCAGACAAAACAGGTTCAGACAAAATTGCCTTAGGTCACACACTGGACGATCAGGTTGAAACTGTTTTGATGAGACTGATTAGAGGGTCTGGTCTTGAGGGGTTAAAAGGCATTCCTCCTGTCAGGGATAAGTATATTCGTCCGCTAATAGAGATAACAAGGAAAGAAGTCGAAGAATATTGTGTTCAAAATAATATTGTGCCTGTTATAGATTCGAGCAACTTTTCAATGGAGTATCTCCGTAACCGGCTTAGAAATGATTTAATTCCTTATATAGCAGAAAATTATAATCCTGATTTTAAAAATGTCGTTTCTGATACGGCTAAGATTTTGACTGATGATTATTATGTTTTGCAAGAGATAGTTTTGGATAGGCTTAATCAGATAGCGAATTTTGATGAAAATGTTGTCAGGATAAAATTAGAAGATTTTGATATGCTTTCTCTCTCAATGAAAAGGAATGTTTTGAGAGAATCGATAAGATTTATTAAGGGCGACCTTGATAGTATTGAATTTAAACATCTGGAAATGATAGTTCAGTCTGTTGATAATAGTAATATGAGTCTTGATTTACCATGTAACCTTAACATATATAGAGAATATAAAGATATAGTAATCGCAAAAAAAGAATCAGCTAAAATTCAGCCAGAAAAGATTATTCTTATAATTCCCGGTATTACTAAATTTTCTCATCTGGGAATAGAAGTTATTGCATCATTAAAGAAGATTAATGAAATTAAGTCTTTTAATGAAAAGACTAAAGCCTATCTTGATGCTGACACGTTGGGATTTCCGCTTGTGGCAAGAATGCGTTATGATGGAGATAGGTTTATTCCGCTTGGTTCTGGCGGAACTAAAAAATTACAGGATTTTTTAGTAGATGAAAAAATTCCAAAGCGCAAGAGGGATAAGATTGTTATTGTTGAATCAAATCAATGCGTTGTTTGGGTGGGCGGATTAAGAATAGATGACAGATTTAAAATAACAGATAAAACGAACAATGTTTTAATTTTGGAATTGAGAGAAAGTAAAAGATAAAGATTTGAGATAGAGAAGGAATATAAGACTAAAATATATGGAGAATGTAAAACTATGAAAACAAATTTAGGCGAAGTTTTGGTGAATGAAAATCAAATAAAGGAAAGAATTGATGAACTTGGCGCTGAAATATCAAAAGATTATGAAGATAAAAATTTATTGGTGGTTGGTTTGCTAAGAGGAGCGGTTGTGTTTTTGGCAGATTTAGTCAGGTCAATTTCAACCCCAATAGAATTTGATTTTATAGCAGTTTCCAGTTACGGAACTGCGACAAAAACTTCCGGCGTGGTCAGAATTCTTAAAGATCTCGATGAAGAAATAGAAAACAGACATATTTTACTAGTTGAAGATATGGTTGATACGGGACTCACTCTTAATTATCTGCTTAAGAACCTTCGTTCAAGAAGGCCGGAAAGTTTAGAGGTTTGCGCTTTTCTTGTTAAACAAAGAGAAGGACAGACGTTGCCTTTTATCAAGTATGCCGGCTTTATGATTCCTGATCATTATGTTGTTGGTTATGGTCTGGATTATAGTGAAAAGTATCGAAATCTGCCTTATGTAAGTGTTTTAAAATCAGAGCAGAATGAATAAAAAAGGTAATTGTCTCTAAAACTAAATTATGATACGATTTATTTTTATAAATAAAAAAGGAGGATTCTTTGAAGAAAATTCTTAAAAATGCGGCATTTTATTTTCTGATTGTAATTATTGCCATATATGTCGCTCAACAGCTTTATCGTCCTGATCAACCCAAAGACCTCACGTTTAACCAATTCAAAAATTACGTTGAGAACGGAAAAGTTGAGTCTGTTGAAGTTTTAAACAGAGACAAGGAAATAAATGGTGTGCTTGAAGATGGAACTAAATTTAGTCTTGCTTTTCCTGAAGGATACGATATTGCGGCTTTGCTTCTAAGGAATAAAGTGAAAATGAGGGTAAATCCTCAGACTGAAAGCATCTGGACAGTGATTATTGTTAACGCGCTTCCGCTTATTTTATTCTTAGGTATTTGGGTTTTTATTCTTCAGCAAATGCAGGGTGGCGGAAGCAAGGTTATGTCTTTTGGCAAGAGCCGCGCCAAGCAAATGACCAAAGATCAGCCAAAGACGACTTTTAAAGATGTTGCTGGTCTTGATGAAGCAGTAGAAGAACTTCAGGAGATAAAAGAATTTTTATCAAGTCCACAAAAATTTCAGGCTCTGGGAGCAAAAATTCCCAAAGGCGTTCTTTTGTATGGGCCGCCGGGATCAGGAAAAACTCTGCTTGCCCGGGCTGTTGCCGGTGAAGCCGGTGTGCCATTTTTTACCATTAGCGGGTCTGATTTTGTTGAAATGTTTGTTGGTGTCGGCGCTTCGCGAGTGCGTGATTTGTTTGAGCAAGCCAAAGCAAATGCTCCCTGTTTGATTTTTATGGATGAAATTGATGCTGTGGGGCGTCACAGAGGAGCAGGACTTGGCGGGGGTCACGATGAACGCGAACAAACTTTAAATCAGCTTTTGGTTGAGATGGATGGTTTTGATGTTAAGCACAATGTTATTTTAATCGCTGCAACTAATCGTCCTGATATTCTGGATCCGGCGTTGCTGCGTCCGGGAAGATTTGACAGACAAATTATGGTTGACAGACCTGACTTAAGAGGACGAAGAGGAATTCTTGATGTTCATATTAAAGGAAAACCGTTAGCAGAAGATGTGAGCATAGATGTGCTGGCTAGAAGAACACCGGGATTATGATCTTGCTTCATTTTTAGGTGGTCGGGTAGCAGAAGAGATGATTTTTAACGATGCAACCACCGGAGCACAAAATGATCTGGACAGGGCTACCAAACTTGCTCGTCAGATGGTTTGCGAATACGGAATGAGTGAAAAGCTGGGTCCGCTTACTTTAGGGCAAAAGCACGATCAGGTTTTTCTGGGAAGAGATTTTGCTTCTCATCCTGATTATAGTCCCGAGATAGCATTTGAGATTGATCAGGAAATCAGAAGATTGATCGAGGAAGCTTACAACGAGGCAAAACAAATCCTTACCAAAAACAGAAACAAGCTGGATGAGATTGCAAAAACTTTAATGGAGAAAGAAACTCTGGAAAAAGCCGAACTTGAAAAACTGCTTGGTGAAGGAAATTCCAAAAAGAATTTAAGTTATGATCCTTTAGAAGAAGACAGCGGTTTAAAGAAAACAGAAGAATACCATTAATCCGGGAGTGAAGCTGATAGGTGGATAGGTCAAAAATTGAACAAGGGGTTCGTTTAATTTTAGAAGGTATTGGCGAGGATGTTAAAAGAGAGGGTTTAAAAGAAACACCGGCCCGTGTCGCGCGGATGTATGAAGAAGTATTTTGTGGTCTTAATCAGGATCCTTCCAAAATTATCAGTGTAACTTTTGCTGAAGACCATGATGAAATGGTTTTGGTTAGAGATATTCCGCTTTATTCAATCTGCGAACATCATCTTCTTCCATTTTTAGGCAAAGCTCATGTTGCTTATGTGCCCGGAAAAAGCGGACAGATAACGGGCATCAGCAAACTGGCCAGAGTGGTAGATGTAGTTGCCAAGAGGCCTCAGGTTCAGGAAAGATTGACAACCACAGTGGCAGATATGTTAGTTAAGGCCCTCGATCCAAGAGGTGTTTTGGTGGTAGTAGAGGCTGAGCATCTATGTATGAGTATGCGAGGCGTTCAAAAACCCGGTTCAATTACTGTTACTTCAGCAGTGAGAGGTATTTTCAGAACCAATGTTGCTTCAAGAGCAGAGGCTTTGGCTTTAATAAGAGGAGAGAAGCTGGGCTAGTTTACGGAAGTCACAAAGTCACATGACACAAGTCACAAGCAAAGAAATAACTTTAGTGTAAAAAGATATATATAGAAGTAAGGTAAGTGAATATGATAATTTAAGGAAAGCTTATGTTATCGAACCCAAGGGTATTATTAATAGAAGACATTGAATGCGCTAAAAAAGTTTTAACTGAAATTGGAGTTGATGAAAAGGGTATTTCAATTATGGCTCCCAAAGCCATTTACCGGATAGTGAAAATTGAGCAGATAGACAGTCGGGCAGCGAATATCATAAAACAGGAAATGTTGTCGCGGGGAGGAGAGGCTGCTTTATCCAAAGACGTTTATCTTTTAAGCGACAGCAAAACAGATGTAATTATAATGGGCACGTTGCGTCATTATAAAGAATTATATTTAAAACTTAAACAACAACCATTTAATCTTTCCCGGATTGCGGATGAAATAAGAGAAGCGCTTTCAAACTTTGAGATGGAGTCTAAAGTTGTTTATGCCGGAAAATATAGACTCGATCTTTCAAAACGCACTTATATTATGGGTATTCTCAATGTAACCCCTGATTCATTTTCTGACGGCGGAAAATTTAACACTTTAGATAAAGCTCTTTCTTACGCTATTGAGATGGTTGAGGATGGAGCAGACATAATTGATGTAGGGGGGGAATCAACTCGTCCGGGCGCGGAACCAGTGAGTCTGGATGAGGAATTCGGGAGTTGGTTTTGGTAAAACCTTAAAGCATAATCTGGAAATTATGCATTATCTTTCAGAATTTAAAAGTTTAGGATATCCAATCTTGCTCGGTCCGTCGCGAAAGTCTTTTATAGGGGGAATTCTTGATTTACCGGTTGAGGACAGATTGGAAGGCACGGCGGCGGCAGTTGCTTATGGAATTCTTCAGGGCGCGAATATTATTAGAGTTCATGATATTAAAGAGATAGCAAGGGTTTCAAAAATGGTGGATGCAATGACGCGGGTTTAGGATAAAATTATGGCGAAAGCATATTTAGGTTTGGGTTCAAATGTTGGTGACAGAAAAGCGAATCTGGTTTCTGCCGTAAAAATTCTTGAAAAAAATAAACAGATAAAAATAGTTGGCATATCGTCTGTTTATGAGACTGAGCCTGAGGATTATCTGGATCAGGAAAAATTCTATAATATAGTTCTTTCTGTTGAAACAAATCTTTCTCCTCTGGAACTGCTTTATGAATGCCAGTTAATCGAAAATTTTTTGAAAAGAGAAAGAATAATTGAAAAAGGTCCCAGAACAATTGATGTTGACATTCTTCTTTACGGAAACCAGGAAATTGATAATGAGAAATTAAAAATCCCTCATCCCTCTATGATTAAAAGAGCATTTGTGCTAATTCCACTTTTAGAAATTGAGCCAGATTTAACTTTGCCAGACGGTAAACTTTTAAAGAAATTTCTGAACCTGCTTGAAGTTGGTTCAAAAGTCAAAAAATTGGAAAATTTAAAAATTGATTGTTATACTGAATAAAAAGAATGGCTTGGATCTTTTAAGACCGAGACCGCCAACACAATTTATTCTGTTTATCTTCCTGGTCTTAAGCCCGGAAGATTTTTTTGTTTTTCAGGGGACAAACTTCCAAATACGTCAGGCGAGACGCCTGACCTACAATCCGGTAGGACAGCCGTCTCGGCTGTCCTAAAAAAGGATTTTCAGGAGCAAAAAATGGATAGCAAAATTGTAATTATTGGGGCAGGAAAAGCAGGAGTCGCCCTTGGGATTTTATTAAAATCGGCTGGTTATGATATTGCCGCTGTTTGTTCTAAGCACAAAAGTTCTTTAAAAAAAGCGTCTTCTTATTTAGATGGTTTCTTAACCACCGATGCAGTTGAGGCGGCTAAAACCGGCGATATTATTTTTTTATCCGTTAGAGATAACCAGATTAAAGATTTATGTGACAGTATCGCGGCGAAGGATGGATTTAAAAAAGGAAATTATGTTTTCCATTTAAGCGGAGCGCTTTCAGTAGATGTGCTTAAGAAAGCAGAAAAGCGCGGCGCAAAAATCGGATGCATTCATCCAATCCAGTCTTTTGCTGATATTAAAGGAGCAATTAAAAATCTTCCCGGTTCTTATTTTGGCATCACCGGCGACAAATCTGTTTTATTATTGGCAAAGCGTATAGTTAAAAGTTTAAAAGGAAAGTTTTTAATAATAGAAGATAAAGATAAGCCAATATATCATATTGCCGCCTGTGTTGTTTCCAATTACCTTGTTAGCTTGATTAATTATGCGGAAAATCTTTATAAAATAATTGGAATAAATGAATCGGATGCATTTAGAGCTTTTTATCCTTTAATTAAGGGAACATTGGATAATATAGAAAAAAAAGGAACTATTGAAGCCCTGACAGGACCAATCGTAAGAGGTGACACAGAAGTGATTTTGAAGCACATAGAACAACTTAAGAAAAAATTACCTGATGAATTAAGTTTATATCGGGAATTAGGTTTGGCTGCAACTGAAATTGCTTTTAAAAGAAAATCAATTAATAGGAACACGCGGAAAGATTTAATAAATATTTTAAAGGGAGTGAAAACAGATGGCTGATAAAATTACAATAGTTAAGCTTAAAGAAATGAAGCAGAATAAGGAAAAAATTACAATGCTTACCGCATATGACTATATGATGGCTAAAATGATTGATGAGGCGGGAATAGATGTTATTTTAGTCGGGGATTCTCTTGGAAATGTCGTTCTTGGTTACGAGAATACTCTGCCGGTGACAATGGATGAGATGATTCATCACACCAAGGCAGTTGTAAGAGGAACGAAAAGAAGTCTGGTTATTGGTGATATGCCTTTTATGTCTTATCAGGTTTCAAAAGAAGATTCAATTAAAAATGCCGGCAGGTTTTTAAAAGAAGCAGGCGCGTCGGGCGTGAAACTTGAAGGCGGTCAGGAAATTGTAAAAACAATTAAAAAAATGGTTGGAATAGGCATTCCTGTGATGGGACATCTTGGGCTTACTCCTCAGTCGGTTTGTCAGCTTGGAGGATACAAGGTTCAGGGGAAAGATGAAAAAACAGCTCAAAGAATTATTGAAGACGCCAAAGCTCTTGATGAAGCTGGAGTTTTTTCAATTGTTCTTGAATGTGTTCCCGCGGAACTGGCAAAAGAAATAACAGAAGCTGTTTCTGTGCCAACAATAAGCTGTGGAGCCGGAGTTTTTTGCGATGGTCAGGTTTTGGTAACTCATGACATACTTGGTTTGTTTGATAAACCGCCAGCCAAATTTGTAAAGCAATATGTGAAATTAAATGGATTAATCAAGGATGCTTTTAAGGAATATATTGATGAGGTTAAATCGGGAAGCTTTCCCACAGACGAATATTCGTATCATTGAGATAGAAAAGATACATACTTAAACACACCCCTTAATCCCCTCTTAATAGAGGGGAGAATATAGGATTATTCCTTCTTAATAGAGGGGAGAATAAAAGAGGGGAACTTCAGGAGTCAACATGAAAATAATAAAAGAAATAAACACTTTAAGAAATTTTCTTAAAGAAGAGCGAAAAAAACAAAAGACAATTGGATTTGTTCCCACAATGGGATTTTTTCATCAGGGGCATCTAAAATTAATCCAAGAAGCAAAAAAAAATTCTGATGTAGTTGTGGTCAGTATCTTTGTTAATCCGACTCAGTTTGGACCAAATGAAGATTTTAATCAGTATCCCCGCGATTTAAAAAAAGACATTGAGTTAGCTGAAAAAGAAAAAGTGGATTATCTTTTTACACCGTCTGTTCAGGAAATATACCAGGATGATTTTTTAACTTACGTAAACGTAGAAGAATTAGGCGCGAAACTTTGCGGAAAAGACAGGCCTGTTCATTTCAAGGGAGTAACTACTGTTGTTGCTAAACTGTTTAATATTGTAAATCCCGACAAATCTTTTTTTGGAGAAAAGGATGCTCAACAGCTTGTTATAATTAAAAAGATGGTTAAAGATTTAAATTTTGATGTAGAGATAATCGGCGTTCCCACAGTTCGCGAAGAAGATGGACTGGCAATGAGTTCAAGAAATATTTATCTTAATCTTAAGGAAAGAAAAGCGGCTTTGGTTTTGTTTAAATCTTTAGAGTTAGCGAAGGAAAAGATAGAAAAAGGAGAACGAAACTCAAAAGTAATTAAAAACGAAATGGAAGAATTAATTAAAAAGGAAAAACTGGTTAATTTAATTTACATTTCTGTTAGCAACGCAGAAAACTTAGAAGAATTAGACGTGTTGGAAGGGAAAGTTTTAATTGCTTTAGCGGCAAAGTTAAGAAAAACAAGATTAATTGATAATTTATTTTTGAATATAAAATTGACGACTCCTTAATCCCCGCTTACAATAAGATTCATAATATTTTAATCAAAAAATTGAGGCATTATGATACCACGATACTTAATTAATTTTGATTCTGATAAAATACCCAAATCAGTTTCTGATGTTTTAGTTATTGGAAGCGGAATCGCGGGATTGTCTATCGCTCTTAGAATAGGGGCTGATTTTAAGGTAACGCTTCTTACCAAAAGCGAACTTGGAGAGACGACAACTCGTTATGCCCAGGGAGGCGTTGCCGCGGCTGTTGGAGAAAATGATTCCCCGGAGTCTCACTTTAAAGACACAATCGAAGCAGGACAAGGTCTTTGCAATGAAGAAGCGGTTAAAATTCTGGTCAGCGAAGGTCCTGCCAGATTAAGAGAGTTAATAGAGTTTGGCGCAAAATTTGATTTTAATAATGGCAAGATCAGTCTTTCAAGAGAGGGAGGACACTCGGTTGCGAGAGTTGCTCATGCCCGCGGAGACGCAACCGGAAGTGAAATAGAGGCAACACTGGTTTCATTGGTGAGAAAAAACTCCGGAATAAATATTAAAGAAAATGTTTTTGTTCTGGATTTAATTACACAGGAAGATAAATGCATAGGAGTAATTACTTATAAATACCCGGATGAGATTGAAATATTTTACGCGAACGTAGTAGTGTTAGCGGCAGGCGGGATGGGTCAGCTTTACAAAGTTACCACAAATCCTCCTATCGCGACTGGTGATGGAGCAGCGATGGCTTGCCGCGCCGGCGCGGAAATCTCCGATGTGGAATTTATTCAGTTTCATCCAACTGCTTTTTACGCGAATGAAAACCCCCGCTTTTTAATCACTGAAGCCTTAAGAGGTGAAGGCGCTTATCTAATTGATTATGACGGCAATCGGTTTATGCTGGGAGTTCATCCACTTGCCGAGCTTGCGCCGCGTGATATAGTGACAAGAGAAATGTTTAGAACAATGACTTCAACCAATAAAGATTTTTTATTTTTAGACGCGACCAGAATTCCAATTGAGAAATTAAAGTCAAATTTTCCTACTATTTACCGTCATTGTCTCGATAACGGAATAGATATTTCAAAAGATATGATTCCTGTCGCTCCAGCGGCTCATTATATGAGCGGCGGAGTTAGTTCAGATATGAATGGAAGAACAACGTTGCCGGGGTTGTATGTATGTGGCGAATCTGCCTGCACCGGAGTTCATGGAGCTAACAGGCTTGCCAGTAATTCTTTATTGGAAGGACTAGTCGTAAGCAAAAGGATTTGTGACATTTTACCTTCTGAAATCAAAGAATTAAAAACAGATTTTGAAAAAGTTTCTGTTTCTTATAGACTGCCCCGCGGGTATTCAAAAGCTGATGTTTTGGAAGTAAGAGACTATTTGCAAAAACTAATGACAGACAATGTGGGCGTTGTAAGAACAGAAAAAGCTCTTAAGTTAGCGCTGGACGCAATTGAATCGGCGGAAGATATTCTGGAGTTAGAGTTTAACTCAGTTTCTGGTTTTGAACTGCAGAATATGATTCTGGCAGCAAAACTTATTGCTCGTTCAGCTTTTGAGCGCAGAGAGACAAGAGGGGTTCATTTTAGAGAAGATTTTCCTTTAAAGGATGATTTAAACTGGAAGAAACATTCTGTGTTGAAGCTTAATGAAGGAAAGATGGAGGTAAGCTTTAGGGGCTTGGTAGGACAGCCGTCTCGGCTGTCCTGAAGAGATGAAATGATTTGACAGCCGAGACGGCTGTCCTACTTTGTGAGAGATTAATTAGGCAAGGAGCCTTTGGTAAAATGACTGATTATTTAAATAAAGCAGAAGTTGATAAAATAATAAAAAATGCTTTGGATGAAGATTTAGATAAATTAGGAGATATTACATCGGAAGCAGTAATACCAGATTCTTTCTTTGCCAAAGGAGTAATCAAAAGTAATAGCAGAGGTGTTGTTGCCGGAATAGAGATAGCCGCGAGAGTTTTTAATATTCTAAATGAGTCGATTATTTTTATTCCTGAAGTAAACGACGGGGATTTAATTGAAGTGGGTAAAAGACTTGCTGTAATTGAAGGATCGATTAAAACTATTCTGGCAGGAGAAAGAACAGCGTTGAATTTTCTTCAGCATCTTTCCGGAATTGCCACCCATACTCACAAATTTGTCAAAAAAGCTAAATCTTATTCTGTAAAAATTCTTGATACAAGAAAAACAATTCCCGGCTTGCGTATCTTGGAAAAATACGCGGTTAAAGTCGGCGGCGGTCACAATCACCGAATGGGTTTATATGATGCTGTGTTAATTAAAGACAATCATATAAAATCAGTCGGCGGGGTTAAAAAAGCAATTGAATTAGCCCGAACAAATTCACCGGAAGGAACTAAAATTGAAGTGGAAGCCGAGAGCTTGCTTGAAGCAAAAGAAGCGCTTGACGCGAAAGCGGATATTATTATGCTGGACAATATGAGTGTTTTGGAAATGGAAGAAGCAGTAAAATTAATTGATAAAAAGGCAAAAATAGAAGCTTCGGGTGGTATAAATCTTGATAATGTTGAGGTTTATGCCAAAACTGGAGTTGATTTTATTTCTACCGGCGCAATAACCTTAGGAGCGCTTCCGCTTGATATGTCGCTCGAAATAATTTCTTAGGCAGGGTATCAGGTTGCAAGTCACAAGTCACAAGTCACAAGTAAAGAAAGACGGGGAGAAAGGGCATAGAAGTAGGTCAGGCGTCTCGCCTGACATATCTAGGAGGGTTTGTGGAGGTAGTTGGATTTTTAAATTTAATTTTCAAATACTTTGAAGCTTATGGCTATTATGTGGTATTTATTGCTTCTCTTCTGGAAAACATTATGGTTATAGGTTTGTTTTTTCCGGGTGAAATCATTTTGATTGGAGCAAGCGCTTTTGCCGCTCAGAATCATTTTAAATTACCTTATATAATTTTAAATGGGATAATTGGAGCGATTATTGGGAATAATATCGGTTACTTTATTGGTCGCAAGGGAGGACGTCCTTTCATAGAAAAATTTGGCGATCGTTTTTTTATATCAAAAGAAAGAATACTTGCCGCGGAGAAGTATTTTGATGAGCATGGGCCAAAAACTATCCTAATTGGAAGATTTATCGGCGGAGTGAGAGTTTTTATTGCCGCCATTGCCGGCGCTTCCCGAATGGATTATAAAAAATTTATTTTTTATACTTGCTTAAGTGTTATTTTCTGGACTGTTACAGCTTCAGTTGCCGGATATTTTTTTGGTCAGAACTGGCCATTTTTACTTAAAATAATAAGAAGAATCGGATGGATTGTTGGGTTAATTGTTTTTATGTTTATAGTTTATAAATATTTAAAAACAAAGAGATCGCCACGCGATGATGAAAGTGAATTATGATGTCCTCAAAAGAAAAAACCCTGAGTTACTTAAAAAACAGAATAGGAGAGTTTGTTTCCGGTGAAGAACTTTCCAGAAAAATTTTTGTTTCAAGAACAGCTATATGGAAACACATTCAGTCTTTGCGCAAAAATGGCTATGAAATTAAAGCTGTCCCCAACGTAGGTTATATGTTGAAGAAACTGCCGGATTTACTTTTGCCCTCCGAGATAAGTTCTTTTTTAAGGACTGATAAGTTTGGCCGCTCAATACATTACTATAAAGAGATAGGTTCAACTAATGATTTAGCAAAGAAGCTGGCCTTTAATAACGCTGAAGAAGGGACTATTGTAGTCGCGGAAGAGCAAAAAGGTGGCAGGGGCAGATTAGGAAGGAAATGGATTTCTCCTTACGGCGGTATCTGGTTTTCAATTATACTAAGACCAAAAATCAATCCTGTTGATGCTTCAAAGATAACTTTGCTCGCCGCGATTGTTACAGCGAATGTAATTATTGATTTAACCGGACTTAAAGTAAAAATAAAATGGCCCAACGATCTTCTTATTGAAGGAAGAAAACTGGCGGGCATTTTAACGGAAATGGATGCTGAATTTGATAAAATTGATTTTTTGGTTTTGGGTATTGGAATAAACGCGAACATTGATTTGGAGGTGTTTCCTTCCGACTTTCGGAATAAATTAACTTCGCTTAAGGCTCAATTAAATAAAAATATAGACAGAAAAATTCTTCTTGCAGGTATATTAAATGAGTTGGAGAAGAATTATCTTGATTTTTTAAATGGTCCTATAGAGAATTCTTTTTTAAAAATTATTCAATCACGATGGAATCAATTGGATGGAATGGCAGGAAATAATATAAAAGTGATGATTTCAGGCGAGGTAGTTGAAGGGATTGCCAAGGGGATTGATAATCTCTGACGGCAAGACAAGGCATTTATACGAGGGCGAAGTCAGAGTATTAAAATAAATAGATTGACATAGAATATTTTTTTGGTTAAATTGTCAACATAGTTATTAATTTTAGTTAACAATTATATAGACAAACCCTCTCCCCTTGCGGGAGAGGGCAGGGTGAGGGGTATCGTAGAGGATATTCTAAGGCTAAAGCCAAGAAAAGGGGGTGAATTTTTGAAAACAAAAGATTTAATTTTAGTAGCGCTTTTTGCAGCTTTAACCGCGGCAGGCGGATGGATAAAAATTCCTCTTCCATTCTCACCTATTCCAGTAACTTTACAGGTATTTTTTGTTATTCTTTCAGGCGTAGTTTTAGGAAGCGTTTTAGGCGGACTTAGTCAGGTTGTTTATGTCGCTTTAGGCGCTTTTGGCTTGCCTGTTTTTGCTGGAGGAACAGGTGGTTTTGGCGCTTTAGTCGGTCCCACCGGTGGTTATTTGGTTGGTTTTATTGTTGCCGCTTTTGTGATTGGAAAGTTGGTAGAATTAAAAGGCGAAGAATCCGAGAGCAGTATAGTATGGGGTTTGTTTTCAATGATTGTTGGCATAATTGTTATATATTTGATAGGATTTGTTCAATTATCTGTTGTTGCAAAGTTAAGTTTGCAAAAAGCATTTATGGTTGGTGTTCTCCCCTTCATTGCCGTTGATTTATTAAAAGCTATTGTAGCCTCAATTGTTGCAGTTAAGTTAAAGGCGACGGGTGTAGTAGAGTGAAGAAAAAGTCTTTCGATATAAGAGCCCATCATTTGCTTTGTTTACATGGTTTTAAAGGTTTAGGCTACAGCCCGTTTTTTGTAAGCACGATGGCTAAGGCGCTTATGGAAATTAAAACAAACAAAGATATTTTGATAAATCTGGTTGATGACGTTGATGTTTTATGTATGGCATGTCCGCATCTTAGTCAAAATATGTGTTGCAAAAGCGGGAATGATTCAGATGAGAGAATAAAAGGTTTTGACAGAAAGGTTTTTGAAAAAATTGGAATCAAACCGAATTCAATATTAAAAGTGAAAGAAGCAATTTTAGAAGTTCAGGAGAATATTAGGCCCGACGATTTGGATAATTTATGTAAAAATTGTGAGTGGTTTAATTTGGGTTATTGTAAAGAGGGTCTAAAGAGCAGAGTTGTATAGAAGACAAACTAGGAATCGGTTTGATATAATTGGCGGTGGGTAAAACCACCGTCAATTTTTTGTACTATTAATAGGATGGAGAAAATTATGTTATTAGCAATTGATGTCGGAAACACTCAAACTGTTATAGGTATATTTGAGGATAAAGAATTAATTTCTTCATGGAGGATTTCAACCGACGCGGATAAAACGGCGGATGAGTTAATTATTATTTTGTCTGATTTCCTCTCATTAAAGAATTTTTCTCTAAGCGGCATAAAGGCAGTTGCAATTTCTTCTGTAGTTCCTCATTCCACAATGGCATTAGAAGATTTAACCCGCCGGTACTTTGGCTTTGAACCGCTTGTGATTGGCCCGGGAGTAAAGACAGGTATTTCAATACAATATGATAATCCGCGTGAAGTCGGGGCGGACAGAATAGTAAACGCTGTGGCGGCTTACGAAGCATATGGCGGTCCATTAATAATTGTTGACTTTGGAACCGCGGCTACTTTTTGCGCAGTCTCAAAAAATGGTGAATATTTAGGCGGAGCAATCGCTCCGGGCATAGAAATATCTTCAGATGCTCTTTTCAATAAAGCGGCCCGTCTTTCACGCGTTGATCTTCAAAAACCAAAAACTGTGATAGGTAAAAATACGGTTTCAAGTTTGCAGTCAGGAATCATTTATGGTTTTGCTGGTCAGGTTGACGCGATTGTGTCAAGAATGAAAGAAGAGATGGGTGGAAAAGTTAAGGAAGTTATCGCGACCGGTGGATTAATGGAATTAGTAGTTGATGAATGCAAACAAATAACCAAACGCGATCCTCTTCTTACGCTTAATGGTTTAAAGATAATTTGGGAGAGGAACGTGGATGATATATGCAGATAGGAAAAGTAAAACTTAATAATCCTGTTTTTGCCGCTCCAATGGCAGGTGTTACGAATTCCGCTTTTAGAATTATACTAAAAAGATTTGGTTGTTCGTTGGTCTGTTCCGAAATGATTAGTTCGTATGGAATTGCAAATGAAAATCCTCGCACTTTTAATCTGCTTCAGGTTTTTCCTTCCGAGCATCCTATCTCTGTTCAGATATTCGGGAATAATCCTGAGATAATGGCAGAAGCAGCAAGAGTAACTGCAACAAAAGCTGATATTATTGATATAAATATGGGGTGTCCTGTTCCAAAAGTTTTAAAATCAGGAAGCGGCGGAGCGCTTCTTAAAGATTCTGATTTGGCAAGAAGAATAGTGAGAGAAGTTGTTGACGCGGTTGATGTTCCGGTAACAGCTAAGATTAGAAAAGGATGGGATAATTCTGATAATGGAATAATTGACTTCGCGAAGAGCCTTGAGGCGGAAGGATTAGCCGGGATAATTATTCACGGACGAACAGTAAAACAGTTATATAAAGGAGAAGCAGACTGGAAGATTGCAAGAGAACTGAAGGAAGCTTTAGAAATTCCTGTAGTTGGCAATGGAGATATAAAAACACCTGAAGATGCTAAAAGATTTTTGGAAGAAACAGGCTGTGATGGTGTTATGATTGGCCGGGCGGCGCTTGGCAAACCATGGATTTTTAAGCAAATTACTAAATATCTGGAAAGTGGAGAATTGGTTTCCGAGCCTGATTTTGAAGAACAGATAGAGATTATTAAATACTTTGTTGAATTGATGGTAAAACTTGAAGGTGAAGAAAGCGCCGTTCTTAAGTTAAGAAAGCATTTGCTCTGGTTTTTTAAAGGAATGCCTTTTGTTCATCAGGTTCGTTTAAATATATCAAGAATTAACACATTGGATGAATTAATTGGTTTGTTGGATGAGTTTAAGGCGAAAGGGACTGTTGAAAAAGTCAAAAATAGATACTAATGTCACACTGAATGTCATTCCCGTGCAAACGGGAATCCAGTCTTTCTAGATTCCCGCCTTCGCGGGAATGACAATACGGTTATATTTAAGGAAAGTAAAAATAATGGAAATAATAATCTTTCAGGCGCTTGGAGGATTTTCATTTACAGTAGCCACAATTCTGCTTGGAATAGTTCTTCGAAAAAAACCCGTAAAAGAAATGGCTGAAAAAACAAGCAGGATAAGTCATTTCTTTTATAATTTTGGTCTCGCGCTTCCGGGATTAATTGGCATGTTTTATCCCGGCTTAACTCATTTTGATGAAACGATTGGGATAAAATCATTACCATTCAGATCAGTTAGTTTTATATTAGGCGTATCTATGACATTAACCGGCACATATCTTATATTTGTTTCCATAAGAGCTATTAAAAATATTGGCCATGGAGCTCCGTCCTTTAAACTTACCAAAAAAATTGTTGATGTTGATATATATAAGCGGGTTAGAAATCCAATGTCTTCAGGTTATTATCTGCTATGCACAGGAATCAGCCTCGCGGCAGGATCTACTTATCTCACAATAGGTTCAATTATTATTTCTCTTATCCATATGTTCAATCTAAAATATTTTGAGGAACTGGAGCTTGAGGTTAGATACGGAGAACCTTATATTAAATATAAACAAAATACACCTTTTCTGATTCCAAAGTTTAAATCGGGATAATTAAATTAAAATTTTACCGGACATAGTTAAATTGAGTGGGTGATACTTCTAAATCCTCCCCTTATTAAGGGGAGGGAAGGTGGGGTTATTATTTTGGAGATTGTAATGGAAAATCTACAAAAAGAATGTTACGCGCACAGTTTAAAAAGAAGACCAAAAAGTGAATGGCAGACGCTTGAAGGCCATTTAAAAAACGTTGCTGAACTGGCGCGGCAATTTGCTGAATCTTTTAATGCCGGGGATTGAAGGAAAACATGTTTGCACATGTAAAGAAAAACGCATCAGGACAATGGGAAACCCAGAGCATAAAAGAACATCTTGATAATACAGCAAGTAAAGCAAAAGATTTTGCATCCGGATTTGGCAGTCAAGACTGGGCAGAGCTTGTCGGATTCTGGCATGATCTTGGGAAATATCTTCCTAACTGGCAAAAATATCTTTCTAAAGTGTCAGGATATGATGAAGATGCTCATATGGAAGGTTACGGAGGGCGTCCTAATCATAGTACCGCCGGATCAATTCTGGCGTTTTTACGAATAAATAATCCTGCCATTGCCCGTATTATTTCCTATATTGTTGCTGGCCATCATGCAGGACTGCCAGATTGGGATCCGGATAATGCTGGAGGAGATCTGATTAATCGTATTTATATAGATTCTCTCTCAGGAATTTTAAATACAAAAGAACTTGACCAAATTAAGTTAATAGAACAATCACAGGAATTTATTAATAAGAATTTACCTAAATCATCGCCTCTTAATATATCAAAACCTGAGGATATGGAAAATCGCAAAGAGTTTTTTCATCTCTGGATACGAATGCTTTTTTCATGTCTTGTGGACGCTGATTTCCTTGATACGGAAAATTTTATGGAATCGAATAAAGCTGCCCTTCGTGGAAAGTATCCAAGCCTTGATGATTTAAAGAAACGTTTTGATCGGTTTATGAAGACAAAAAAAAATATTTCAACACCTATAAATCAACAACGGAATACTATACTTAACCTTTGCCGTGAAAAAGCGGCATTATCTCCGGGATTTTTCTCGCTTACGGTTCCAACCGGCGGAGGGAAAACTCTTTCTTCAATGGCGTTTGCTTTAGAACATGCGATAAAGTATGGTAAACAGCGAATTATTATGGCGATTCCATATACAAGCATCATTGAGCAGACAGCAAAAGTTTATAAATATGGGACTGATGATGAAGAAAAAATTGAAGAAGCAATTAAAAGCGAGAATGTATTATTCGGAGAGGATTCAGTTCTTGAACATCATAGCAATATTGATTCAGACAAGGAAAGTCATAAAAGCAGGCTTGCTTCTGAAAATTGGGATGCTCCTATTATTGTTACCACTAATGTTCAACTTTTTGAATCATTGCTTGCCAGCCGGACATCATCTTGCCGAAAGCTACATAATATTGTTAATAGCGTTATCATTCTTGATGAAGCCCAAATGCTGCCACCGGAATATCTTAAACCGATACTTTCAACCCTGCGCGGTTTAGTAAAATATTTTGGTGTTACAGTCATATTATGTACAGCTACTCAACCTGCCTTATGCGGTGAAATAGGTAGCGGTCAGTCTATATTTGAAGGCTTATCTAATGTTACCGAAATAATGGGCAATCCTGGAGAATTTACTCAAACATTTAAAAGAGTTGAAATTGAACCTCCTAACCTTTCGGAATGTATGGAATGGCCTGATGTTGCTGAAAAACTTGCGCGATATGAACAAGTTCTTTGTGTTGTTAATACTCGTCAGGATTGCCGTAATTTGCACGCTTTGATGCCGGATGGGACAATACATTTATCGGCAAATATGTGCGGAGAAGAGCGAAGTGAAATTATATCATCAGTCAAGCGTAAACTTAAAAATGGGGAACCTGTCCGTGTTATTAGCACTCAGCTTATTGAGGCGGGTGTGGATATTGATTTCCCTGTTGTTTACTGTGCTTTGGCAGGAATGGATTCAATTGCTCAAGCGGCGGGTAGA
>JACQXZ010000067.1 GCA_016208465.1 Actinomycetota bacterium | reverse complement strand
AAATTTAAGATATTGCGCAAACTTCTTCCTCCTGATGTAATTTTTGAGAGACAAGTTTTGATATTCCATCTGCCTGCATCGTGGTGCCATACAACACATCCGCAATTTCCATTGTTCTTTTTTGGTGAGTTACTATTAAAAACTGTGTTTCATTTTTGAGCCTGTCTAAAAGAGATATAAATCTTCTAAGATTAGTATCATCCAGCGCCGCTTCTACTTCATCAAGAATGTAAAAAGGGCTTGGTCTTGTTTTATGAATAGCAAACAAAAGCGCTAACGCGGCAAGAGACTTTTCGCCCCCTGAAAGAAGAGACATTTTCTGAAGACGTTTCCCACAAGGATTAACTTCCATTTCAACTCCTGTCTCCAGAAGATTATCTGGATCGGTAACAATTAATTCCGCCTCTCCCCCTTCAAACAAACAGGAAAAAATAATCTTGAAGTTTTCGTTTACTTTTTCAAATACCTCTAAAAATGTAGACTCAATTTTGTTATCAATCTCCACAATAACATCTTTCAACGCTTTTTTGGCTTTGTTTAAATCTTCAATTTGTTCTGTTAAAAGGTTGTATCTTTCCTCCAGCGTTTTATGTTCACCAATCGCAATAGGATTTATTGGGCCCAGAGATGTTATTTTTAACTTAATCTCTTTGATTTTTGAATGCATTTCATCTTTTGACATTTGAACAAAATGTTTTTCGAGCGCTTTTTCAATTGGAACATTAAACTCATCGGTTAATTTTTGAACAAGAGCGTTAACCTGTAATTCCAGTTGAGTCTTTGAGATATCAAAATGATGCAGTTTCTCGTTTTGCCCGGAAATTTTTGATCTTAATACAGTTATAAAATTTTCTTTTTTTTCTACCTCTTCCTCAATGTTAACAAAAACTCCCTTTTCATCTTTAACAGAATTAAGCAGTTTATCAAGCGTCTCGCCGCAAAAACCTGCTAATTTAAACAGAGCTCTCAAGAGTTCTTTGGTTTTCTCAATCTGGACTCCGAGAATAGAGGTGTTTTCTTCTTTCGCTTCAATGGATGAATTACACTCAGCTAGTGATTCTTACAAGCTTGTTAACTGTTTTTCCAGATAAATTTTTCGCTCGTTTAAGGATATCCGTTCTATTTTAAATTCATTTATATCCTTTTTAAAATCATCTTCTTATCTTAAAAATTGATTTCTGATCCTTTCGTGATTCCCGCGTTCTTCCTCCAGCCATTTAATTTTTTCCTTCAGGTTCATAAGTTTGTTCTCAAAATTTATTTTATCATCATTAATCGCATTCAACTTTTCAATCAATTCATTCTTCTCGTTTAAAATTGCATTTAACTCATTTGTCTTTTCTAAAAGATTTGAAGAGGATAGGGCAAAATGATTTTTTATCCTTTCCACATCATCAATGTTTGGACAAAACACGCCCGTTTTCCGACAATCAGCCATTGAATTTTTCAAGTTGTCCAATTCTGAATCAAAACGTTTTTTTTCATTTTCTTTGACTAAAAACTCTCTTTCTGCTTCTTTTTTTCTTGATACAATATCTTCCTCTTTTACCTTGAGTACACTAAGCCTGCTGTTTAATTCAATAATTGTATTAGACAGGCTGTTTAATTTTTCTCCGCAACGATTACTTTCTTCCCGATACCCAACTAATTCAATCTGAATTTTTGAAAAACTTAATCTTGTCTCTTCAATTTTACATTTCAGCCTGACTAGCGTTTCCTCTTTTGAATTAAGATTGTCGCAAACAATTTTTATTTTTTCCTCAATCTGTTTTTTATCTTCCTGAATTTTTGATATTTCAAAAAATCTCTTTTCCAAAACAGCTTTGAGATTATTTTTTTCGTTTAAAACTTTTTCTAAAGAGATTTCAAAATTTTTAACTTTTTCTTTGACCAATAAAATGTTTCCATTTAACTGCTCGCGTATATTCTCCAGTCTGCCAATATGATCACGTAAATTGTCTGTGCTAAAATCAATTTCACTCATTTTTTCCTTTAATGCTTTTAGTTCTTCCTCTTCTTTCTTTAATGCCTCTTTTAACTTTATAATCTGATTATTTAATTCGTCTTCCTGCTGTGACACCGCGTCCCATGACAACTGCAGCTCCTTAAGTTCAACAACTGTAAGATTAATCTCTAAATTCTTAAGTTCAAGAGAAAGCTGATTAAATACCTCTGCTTCCCTGGCTTGCCGGCGAAGAGGATTTAATTGCTGTCTTATTTCCCTTAAAATATCTTTTATTCTGATAAGTTTCTCTTCAACAGAAATTATTTTTCTTGCCGCTTTTTCTTTTCGCTTCCGGTACTTTAAAACATTAGCCGCTTCATCTATTAACATTCTTCTTTCTTCTGGTCTGCAGTTAAGAACTTCTTCTACTTTACCCTGACTAACAACAGAGTGCATTTCTCTCCCAAGACCTGTGTCTGATAATAATTCAAAAATATCAATTAAACGGCAGGGTGTATTGTTAATTCTATACTCGCTTTCACCTGATCTTAAAACACGGCGTGAAACAATAACCTCTGAAAATTCTATAGGAATAGATTTGTCTGAATTATCAAGACAAAGAGAAACTTCCGCAATTCCAAGGGGAGATTTAACTGAACTTCCCGCAAATATAACATCTTCCATCGAAGATCCTCTAAGCGATCGGGGGCTTTGTTCGCCAAGCACCCATAGAATCGCGTCTGTAATATTGCTTTTTCCGCTGCCATTCGGTCCAACTATTGCTGTAATTCCCGGTTCAAACTCAAGAACAGCTTTTTCGGCAAATGATGTCCTTGTGACTTTGTGACCCGTTTTATATGTTCTGCCAAAAAAAGCAAGAATCTGACGAATAAGAGACTAAGACCTATAATAAATCTTCAAACCATTTTTTGTGTTCATTTTTGAATTTTAATTTGTCATTTTAATATTTGATTTTTTATTTTTGATTTTAAAAATTATCTGGTGCCTGTCTAATTTACCTATTACCTATTACCTATTACCTATTACCTATTACCTGTACAAAATACGAACTCTGTATCCGGCAAAAGAATCTGTAATCGGCGGACTAGCTGTGTAGAAAGCATTATCAGCAAAACTTATTCTTATAACACGTTTTCCTTTTGTATACTGCATGCTCCACGATGATCCTCCGCCCGGTGCGGGACTAAACTCTTCTTTCCATCCATTCTCTGTTAACTTCTTAGTATAAAAATTTAAAACATCATCACTGCTCACATTTTTTACCTTATTCGAAAAAATAACTCTGCCTTCATCTTGGGCCCATTCCGTTTCAGTAAGATCTCCCGGCCAGAGCTGAGTATATTTATCCCCTGAAAAAATCTTGCTTTTTTCAGGATTAGTCCATTCAAAATAAGGATGAAGAGGAATGTCCGAGGGTATTTTTTCTTTCAGTTCACTTTTGGGTACTTTGGTTTCCTTTCTTAACTCGTCAACTTCCTTTTCCAGTGACTTTTTGGATTCTTTCAATTCCTTAATTTCTCTGGTTATTATTTTCTTTTCTCTGGTCAAAAACTTTGTTGATTCTACCGCCTGACTTAACTTTGCTTCCAGTTCCAGCTTTTTCTGTTTGTAATTATAAAAAATAAAAAAACTCGCTAAGACTGATGCGATTATAATAAATACCAGAATTCCGACAACAATTCTTGATCTTAATTCCATCAATCTTCCTCCGTTTTTTCTTTCAAATGTTCAAACGCTTCTTCAGCCGCCGCCTGTTCTGCTTTCTTTTTACTTTTTCCCTTACCTCTTCCATAAACCTTTTTATCAATTAAAACTTCAACATTAAAAATTTTTTCATGAACCGGCCCTTCTTCACTAACAATTTTATACTCAGGCAAAAGACCAAACTTTTGAGCAGTAAGCTCTTGGAGGTTTGTTTTAAAATCCGCCAGAATATTATTTTCCGCGCTTGCTAAAATTATATCTCTAAATTTATCGATAATAAACTGACGAACAACCTCTATTCCCTGATCAATATAAATCGCGCCAATAATTGCTTCAAAACAATCCGCCAGAATAGATGTTCTCTCTCTTCCGCCGGTCAATTCAGTTCCTTTGCCAAGTAAAATACATTCACCCAGAGAAATTTTTGATCCGATATCCGCAAGCACATTTGAATTAACCAGGCTGGCTCTTAATTTTGCCAAATCTCCCTCGGAGAATTGAGGAAATTGATTAAATATAAAATCCGTAATAACAAAACTTAAAATTGCGTCTCCTAAAAATTCCAGCCTCTCATTAACTTCAAAAATTCTCTCACCGGAGACTAAAGAAAAAGAACGATGGGTTAAAGCTATTTTAAGTAAATTTTTATCTCTGAAAGTTAATCCAAGATATTTTTCAGCCAGTTCTATATTGGCGCTAAAAGTCATATCTCCTAATTCCCGGCCTTTCCTTACTTGACCCCTTGAATCCTTTTATAATAAGTGTCGCATTGTGTCCGCCGAAACCAAGTGAATTTGAAAGAGCAACGTTAACTTTTCTTTTTCTTGAGTTATTGGGAACATAATCTAAGTCACAAGCAGGATCGGGATTTTCATAATTAATCGTTGGGGGAATCAAATCGTTTTCAATAGAAAGAGCACAGGCAATGAGTTCTATTCCGCCTGCGGCTCCTAAAAGATGTCCTGTCATTGATTTTGTTGAACTAACCGCTAGTTTGTAGGCATGTTCACCGAAAACATTTTTGATCGCTTTAGTCTCAAATTCATCATTATATAAAGTTGATGTTCCATGGGCATTGATATAATCCACTTCTTCAGGTTTTAAATCAGCTTCTTTAAGAGCCGCTTTCATCGCCTCACTGGCGCCTCTGCCTTCAGGAGCCGGCGCGGTAATATGATAAGCATCCCCCGTCATTCCATAACCAATTATCTCTCCATAGATATGCGCTTTTCTTTTTAGAGCAGTTTCAAGTTCCTCAAGAATCACAATACCTGAACCTTCGGCAATTACAAATCCATCTCGTTTTGCATCAAAAGGACGGCTTGCTTTTTGGGGTTCATCATTGCGCGTTGAAAGCGCCCTGGCGGCGCAAAAACCAGCTACTCCTAAGGGGGTAATGGATGCTTCACTTCCGCCAGCAATGCAAATATCAGCCGCTCCTCTTTTAATTATTTCAAAGGCGTCACCAATGGCATGAGAGCTTGAAGCACAGGCAGTTACAATGCATGAATTTGGTCCTCTCGCGCCAAAAATAATTGAAATATAGCCAGCGGCTAAATTGCTAATCATCATTGGCACAAGGAAAGGACTTACTTTGCGGGGACCTTTTTCAAGAAGAACCTTGTGCTGTTCTTCTAAAGTGGATAATCCACCGATACCAGAACCTACAATTACTCCTGTGCGATCCGCATTTGAATCATTAATTGCAAGCTGTGCGTCTTCGATCGCTAACTTTGCCGCGGCAACAGCAAATTGGGCAAAACGATCCATTCGCTTTGAGTCTTTATTTTCCATAAAATCAACAGGATTAAAATCTGTTATTTCTCCTGCAATCTGAGTGGTATAATCCGCTGAATCAAATCTGGTTATCTTATTTATTCCTGATTTTCCATTAATTAAAGAATGCCAAAAATCATTCTTGCCTGTTCCAATTGGTGAAACAACACCAAGACCAGTCACCACAACTCTTCTAGCCATCAAACCACCTCTGTCATACTTGCCTTAAACTCATCCACCAGTTTTTGAATTATCTTTTTAACTGGTAAAATATCGTTTATCTCGCCAACCCGTTCTCCCGCAAACACTATTCCGTTTTCAACATCTCCCTGTTGTGCTCTTACCAGAGCATCAATAATACAATAATTTCTTTTGCAATCTTTAAGACATTTAACACATTTTTTGTATGTTTTTGGTTTCGGCGCTCTGCCAGCCAAAAGCAACTCCACAAACGGTGTATAAATTGCTCTGCCCGGCATTCCAACCGGACTCTCTATTATAACAACATCTTCTTTCTTCGCTTTTATAAAAGCTTCTTTCCACTCAGGAGCGGCGCTGCTTTCTTCGCTGGCGGCAAAACGGCTTCCTAACTGCACTCCGCTTGCCCCAAGAGAAAGAGCTTTTTTAATATCTGCGCCATAAAGAATTCCACCAGCGGCAATAACCGGAATTTTCACTGCCTTAACAATTCCCGGAAGAATAGAAAACAAAGAATCAAATGTTCCCAGATGTCCTCCTGCTTCTTTTCCCTCAACAATTACAGCCGACGCTCCAAAACGCTCAGCCAGTTTTGCTACTCTCTCCGAGGAAACAATGGGAACAATAGGAATATTTGCTTCTCTGCCCCATTTAAAGACATCTCTCGAAAAACCAGCTCCTGCTATAATTAAATCAACTTTTTCTCTGATTGATACATTAATAAGCTCCGCAAATTCACTTAGCGCAACCATAATATTTACGCCTATAATTCCATTGGTCATTTTTTTTGCCTGCTGAATATGAGACACAAGCTCAGGAGGATGTAAACCAGAAGCAGCAATAACACCAATGCCGCCCTCGTTTGCAACCGCTGCCGCCAACGGTGCAAGAGATATCCTTACCGCCATCCCTCCCTGAATAATCGGAAGAGAAGCTATTTTGTCTCCTATTTTTAATTTGGGTAAATTCATAAAAACTCCTCACGTCCTACTTTCATTGGGGACAAACCCCAACGCTGCATCTCACGCCTCACATCTCACATTTTACCAACTTATCTTTTCTATCTTCTGTTTTCCAACTAACCTTCCTGTCTGTTTTTAATATATTCAACTGTTTCTCCAACCGTTGTGATTTGCTCAGCATCTTCGTCAGATATTTCAATATCAAATTCTTCTTCTAAAGCCATAACCAACTCAACAATATCAAGAGAATCAGCCCCAAGTTCTTCAACAAATGATGCGTTTATTTTAACCTCATTTTCATCCACTCCAAGCTGATCAACAATTACTCCTTTCACTCTGTCAAAAATCTCGTTTC
>JACQXZ010000027.1 GCA_016208465.1 Actinomycetota bacterium | reverse complement strand
TGTTTTAGTTAAAACAGATGCTAATGTAATAATTGTAGGAAATGAAGTTGGCATGGGAGTTGTTCCTCCTTATCCGCTTGGAAGATTCTATCGCGATATCGCGGGATACGCGAACCAGCTTGCAGCCGAAAAAGCCGATGAGGTTTATTTTATGATGGCTGGTATTCCTCTTAAGATTAAAGGGTGATAAAAAATAAGTGCTAAAACATTAATGATTCAGGGAACAGGATCGCATGTCGGAAAAAGTGTGATTGTTGCCGCGCTTTGCAGAATCTTTTCCAATGAAGGAATACGCGTTGTTCCTTTCAAATCTCAAAATATGGCTCTTAATTCATTTATCACAAAAGACGGCGGCGAAATCGGGAGAGCGCAGGCTGTTCAGGCTCAAGCGGCAAGAATTGAACCATCCATTCATATGAATCCGATTTTGCTTAAACCAAGCGCTGATTCTGTTGCTCAGGTAATCATGAGAGGAAAACCGTACGCGAATATGAGCGCAATTGAATATCAGAACAAAAGACTTTCTATGACAGGCGTTATCGCTGAATCATTAAACGAGATTAATAAGTTTCGCGGAGACCTGAATATCTTAAAACCCGGCTTGGATTTTTTAGAGGACAAAACAGGAATCCCGGTAGCAGGGGTCGTGCCGTATTTTAGAGATATCTGGATAGAGGAAGAAGACACAATACCTTTTGAAGGGAATAAAAATAAAAATTCTTCCAAGGTAAACATAGCCGCGATCCGCCTTCCTCATATTTCAAATTTTACAGACTTTGATGTCTTTTTGAATGATAATCAGATAAACTTTTTTTACGCGGCTAATATAAATGAGCTTGAATCAGCAGACGCAATTATTGTTCCGGGGAGTAAAAGCACAATTAGTGACTTGAATTATCTTAAAAAAAATGGCATTGTAGATAAAATTATTGAAAAAAACAAAAAAGGTGTCCCGGTCATAGGGATTTGCGGCGGCTATCAAATGCTTGGCAAAAATATTTATGATCCTTTAAATGCGGAATCAAAAGAATCATCAGTTGATGGAATTGGTCTTTTAGACGTTAAAACTATTTTCAGCTCAGATAAAACAACTTGTCAGGTTGAAGCATATCTTAATAAAAAAGAAACATTTTTTGGCGATTTGAAACAAGCAGTTTTAAAGGGTTATGAAATTCATATGGGAAATACAGAAAGATTAAATGGGTTCAGTCATCTTTTCAAAATTACCAAAAGAAACTGGAATGAAACAGCTATCGAAGACGGAGCGATAAGTCAGGATGGTTCCGTGGCAGGAACATATATTCACGGAATTTTTGATAATGATTTATTGAGAAATAATTTTATTAATAGTTTATTAAAACTAAAAGGCATAAATGAAGACTTTAAAAATAAAAGTCTTTGTAAAGAAGAACAATTCGATAAACTCGCGGAAATTGTTGAAGAAAACATTGATATGAATTTAATAAGAAAGGTCATAAGTTATAAGTCACAGGTCACAGGTCACAAGCTATAAGTCAAAAGCTTTAATATTGAACCTTTCTCTTCCATCTCTCTTTACTTGTGACTTAAGACTTATGACTTGTGACTTATAACGATTAGGAGAACAAAATTGATTTGGCAAACACCACTAGCATACATAGTTGATTTAATAATCGGCGATCCTAAATGGATGCCTCATCCTGTGGTATTAATTGGAAAAGCCATACTTTCAATGGAAAACTTATTAAGAAAAATTATTAAAAATGAAAAAATAGCAGGAATTATTTTAACTTTTTCCATCGTCTCTTCGGTATACATAGGAACATATCTATTAATCTATGTATTGTTTTCTTTGAATAAAACTCTTGGATACATAATATCAATCTGGTTAATTTCCACTACAATTTCAGCTAAAGGTTTAAAAAAAGCGGCGATTCAGATTTCAACTGAATTAAAAAATAAAAACATTAAAAAAACAAGGATGCTGACCGGAGAAATAGTCGGGCGGGATACAAATTCGCTAAAAGAAGATGAACTAATCAGGACAACCATTGAGTCTGTGGCAGAAAATACTGTAGACGGAGTCATTGCTCCTGTTTTTTATTCATTTTTAGGGGGCGCGCCGCTGGCGCTTGCTTATCGGGCAATCAACACACTCGATTCAATGGTGGGATACAAAAATGCCCGTTACATAAAATTTGGATGGGCTTCCGCGAAACTGGATGATTTGGCGAATTTTATTCCAGCCAGAATAGCCGCTTTTTTAATCCCAGCCGCGGCTTTTATCTGCAAAAAAGAGGCTTTAAGAAGTTTAAAAACAATTTTACGGGACAGATTAAAACATCCATCTCCAAACAGCGGTATCCCTGAAGCTGGAATCGCGGGAGCATTAGGAGTTCGTCTGGGTGGATTAAATTTTTATGAAGGCCGAAAAAGATTTCGTCCTTACATAGGAGATTCCATAAATTCATTTTCAACAGTTCAAATAAAAGAAACAGTTAATTTATGTTATATTGTCTCAATAATGTTTATAATTGTTGGAACAATATTCATTTTTTTCGTCATCGCGAGGAGGCCGTAGGCCGACGTGGCGATCTCGAGATTCTTTGTCGCTTCGCTCCTCAGGATGACAGATTGCTTCGCCTTCGGCTAATAACGAACCGTCATTGCGAACGAAGTGAAGCAATCTCAAGAGATCGCCGCAGTCGCTCCGCTCCTTCGCGATGACGAAAAGGTTCGTTCCCTGACTTACCCAGCCACAGGCGGGTTGGGAACTCGCAATGACAAAAAAAGAAAAGACTCGTAATGACGTAAATTCAAAGAGGTGTTTTTTAGGTGAAAAAAGGATTAATTCAGGTTTACACAGGTAATGGAAAAGGGAAAACTACGGCCGCTTTTGGAGCTGCCTTAAGAGCGATTGGAGAAGATTTAAAGGTATGTATTATTCAGTTTATGAAATCTGATCACCCGGAAACAGGTGAAGTAAAAGCGTCTCAATCCTTAAAGGATAATTTATCTATCTACCGCTATGGAGGAAACTTTGTTTCAGGCGCCTCAGGATTTAAATCAGAAGAAGAAATAAAAACGTCTGCCCGAAATGCTCTGGCAAAAGCCTCTGAAGTTATCAAGGATGATCTTCTTGGATTACAATTCTTATCAATTATCCAACTCAAAAAAAACAAAGAAATTGATTTAAAAAAACTAGGAAAATCAACCGCGTATTTTCCGTTAATTGGTCTTCTTCTCGGATTAATCTTAATCGCCGCTAACTTTATATATACAAAATTCCTCCCCCAGACAGTTGCAAACATCTTGCTCCTGATAACTTTAATTACAATCAGGGGAGGATTTCATCTTGACGGACTCGCCGATACCATCGACGGCTTTTTTAGCGGAAGAGACAAAGAAAAAATTCTGGAAATTATGAAAGACAGCCGAATCGGTTCACACGGAGTAGTTGGGCTAGTTTGCCTGATTTTACTTAAATTCACGCTTTTAAATAATATTTCAGAATTATATAAATGGAAAGCTCTTTTGATTATGCCTGTTTTTGGACAACTGGCAATGGTTTTCCCGATTTCACTTTATCCTTATGCCAGAAAAGAAGGACTGGGGAAAATATTCGCTGAACATAGCGGCATTCTCCAGCTAATTGTTGCCTCAATAACAGCTTTAATAATTATGCTTTTGGTCTTTAAGGTTTGGGGATTAATTTTAATTATTGGATTTTTAATTTCTGTTTTTATTTTAATGCGGTTTAGTTTGAAAAAAATTAACGGATTTACCGGTGATGTCTATGGCGCGATAGAAGAATTAACAGAAGTCGTAATGTTATTTATGATTTTAGTTTTAGGAAGGTTTGTTTAATGCGTTTTCACGGCGGAGACAGATTAGAAATATCAAATAAATACGGTTATGACCAAAGTGAAATTATAGACTTCAGTTCCAGTGTAAATCCATTCGGTCCACCGGCTTCTGTAATTAAAAAATTAAAGAAGAATCTTGGCGAAATTGCTTTTTATCCTGATTCAAACTGCGCGATACTAAAACAAAAACTAGCGGAACATTTAAATATAAGCTGGAAAAATATAATTTTTGGCAATGGTTCAGTAGAGCTGATTTTTGATGTAATCAATTATTGCAAACCTAAAAAGGTTTTAATTCCTTCGCCAACATTTTGCGAATATGAAATCGCGGTAAAAAATTCCGGCGGGGAAGTGGTGGATTTTAAGCTTGATAAAAAAAACAATTTTAATCTGGATGTTGACAAATTTTTAGAAATTATTCCATCCGTCAATATGATAATTATTAATAACCCAAACAATCCAACAGCTTCCCTTATTTCTAAAAATGATTTATTAAAAATTATTGATAAAGCAAAAAAATATAATGTTGATGTTTTAATCGATGAAGTTTTTATGGATTTCATTGATAATAAACAAAAGTATTCTTTACTTAAAGAAGCGGCTTGTATCAACAATCTGATTGTGCTGAATTCTTTTACCAAACTTTATTCGCTGGCAGGAATTAGAATTGGATATATTGTTTCAAATAAAAATATGATAAAATTATTAAGTTTGAAAAAACATCCATGGAATGTTAATTCGCTGGCTCAGATTGCCTCTGTGACAGCGCTTGAAGATAAACTCTTTCTTGAGAAAAGTCTGCGTCTTTTAAATAAGAATAAAGAATACCTCCTAAAAGAATTGAGCAGGATTAAAGAAATAAAAATTTATCCATCAGAGACGAATTATTTTTTGGTTGAAATAGTTAACCATAGTTTAAATTCAAGTGAACTAAAGAACGAACTGGCTAAAGAAAAAATACTTATTAGAGACTGCAAATCATTTAAGTATTTAAACAATAAGTTTTTCCGTGTAGCCGTAAAAAGCGAAGAGGAAAATAAAATACTAATTAGAAATTTAAGGAGAGTGCTGACAAATTGAATGAAGTTTTGCAAGAAACAAAAAAGACAACCGAGGCCGGATGTTTAATCCCGCGATTTATGATTGCAGGAACCCACAGCGGTGTAGGAAAAACAACTATTGCCGCGGGGATAATGGCGGCATTAACAAGACACAGATTCACCGTTCAAGCCTTCAAAGCAGGACCGGATTACATAGACCCAACTTTTCACCATAAAGCAACTAACCGATTTTCGCGCAACCTCGATAGCTGGATGCTTTCGCAGGAAATGCTTCAAGAATTGTTTGAAAAAAACTGTGAAGGAGCCTCGATCGCAATAATAGAAGGAGTAATGGGTCTTTTCGACGGAAAAAACGGTACAACAGAAGAAGGAAGCTCTGCTCACATCGCCAAACTGCTTAACTGTCCTGTTATTTTAGTAGTTGACGCCGGTTCGATGGCTAGAAGCGCCGCGGCTTTAATTATGGGATACCAAAAATTCGATCCTGATTTAAATATAATTGGAGTAATTTTATGAAACTGCTGAGGTTGAAAACTTTATTTCAAATCTGGCAAATTTCACCGAGAGAAATATTGACTTAAGCAGAATTGTTGGTTTCGCGAACAAGGTCCCTCCTATACCTAAAATCTCTAATCTGACTTTCAAAACAACCAATCACAAAGTGAAAATAGGCGTGGCAAGAGATAATGCTTTCAATTTTTATTATGAAGATAATCTTGACCTGCTAAAACTATGCGGAGCAGAAATCATTTTCTTTAGCCCCTTGGAAGATAAAGACCTTCCTGATGTAAATGGATTATATTTCGGCGGCGGTTATCCTGAATTATACGGAACAGAACTCGCGGACAATAAAGATATGAGGGAACAGATTTACGCGGCCGTTAAAAGCGGCGTACCAACTTACGCTGAATGCGGCGGTTTAATGTATCTAACCCAGAAAATAATTGATTTTGAAACAAAAGAGCATAAGATGGTGGGAATTTTACCGGTAACTGCTTATATGAAATCAAAATTCCGGTCACTTGGTTATGTGGAAGCTGAAGTTAAGCAGGATAATATTCTCGCGAAAGCAGGGGAAAAACTAAGAGGTCATGTTTTCCATTGGTCTACAATTGACGATATGCCAAAAATCCCTGCTTATTATTTAAAAAATCAGGATATTTTAGAGGGTTTTGTTGAAGATAATTTATTAGCTTCTTATGTTCATCTGCATTTTGGAAGCAACTTGAGTTTAGCGAAAAACTTTATTGAGAGCTGTGAAAAATATAGGAAATAAGTAACCTGTGACTAGTAACGAAATTCTTGTAAAACTAAATTCACTTTCTAATCCTAAGAATGTTGAAGGGATGGCCCGTTATGGAATTCGGGGCAAGCTGTTGGGAATTTCTATCTATGAACTTCGAAAAATCGCTAAAGAAATTAAAAAAGAAATTGATAATTCAGATAAAAGACACACACTTGCTCTTGAGCTTTGGAACTCAGGAATCCATGAAGCGCAACTATTAGCAGTTTTTACTGATGATCCCGAAAAAGTAACAGAAAAACAGATGGAAGCATGGGCAAAAGATTTCGATTCATGGGATTTATGCGATCAGGCTTGCACAGATTTGTTTGATCAAATACCATTAGGATGGTCGAAAGCGGTTGAGTGGAGTTCAAGAAAAGAAGAGTTTGTTAAAAGGGGCTCTTTTGCGCTTATGGCAGGCTTGGCGGTTCATTGCAAAGACGCAGATAACAAAAAACTTGAGGATTTACTGCCAATAATCAAAAGAGAATCAACCGATGATAGAAACTTTGTTAAAAAATCAGTCAACTGGGCCTTGAGAAATATTGGCAAGAGAAATAAATATCTAAACAAAAAAGCAATTGAAACCGCTAAAGAGATTCAATCGATTGACAATAAAACTGCAAAATGGATTGCAAATGATGCGATTCGAGAACTCGAAAGTGAAGCGGTGCAAAAGAGATTTAAATAATATATGCAAATACCATTGCGATTATTTTAGAGAACCGGGGAATCCGGGGCAGCAAACCGGCCAATGAAATTGACATCGGTTTTGATATTAATATTTGATTTACAAACCATTTAAATTTAGTATATAGCTATGAAAGAATTAGTTTTAAAAGAATTTCAGCAAATCCCGGGTGTTGGTAAAGTTGTTGCTCAGGATCTTTGGGATTTGGGTTTTCGCTCAACCAAAGAGCTTAAAAACAAAAATCCGGAAGAGCTTTATATTAAACTATGCGCCCACGAAGGAACACGAGTTGACAGGTGCATGCTTTACGTTTTTAGATGCGCGGTTTACTTTGCTTCAAATAAAATTCATGATCCCGAACTTCTTAAATGGTGGAATTGGAAGGATGATAAAAGAACGCTATAGTGATTCCAAGTAAAGAGAATGGAGTCGTATAAACTAATTCCTTAGGAGACAAAAATAATTATGTTTCTTAAGTTAAGTGATACAGATAAAAACGCTGAAAAAATCCAGATTGATCTGCTTAGAAAAGCTAGTATTGCTCAAAGAATCCATATCGTGAGTTCTCTTTCAGCTTCAACAAGCAATTTATCTCGCCGCGCGATATTGCGCGCAAATCCTCATTTTTCAAAGCAAGATGTTGATATTGCTTTTGTCGATTTACATTACGGACACGACTTAGCCGAACGTTTAAAAAAATATTTAGAGAGTAAGAAATGATGGAAGAAAAACACTCTGATGTTATTGAAGTCGCTTCACCTGTTATGATTTCAGCAAGCAGAGCATTAAAAAGAGCGGAAGAAATAAAAATATGGCAAAGCAAGACCTGACCCCAAATTTTCAAATTTTAAGGGAGAGAATGAATGAAGATAGGGTTTACCGGTATAGATTTGCCGGAAGGAAAGACAAAATACAAAGACGAAAACCTTATTTCTTTGGAAATGAAAGATAAACCCAAAAAGGTTTCTCCGTTTTTTGCGGAATTTACACGTGACGAATTTGTGCAGTCTGATGTTATTGTTATTCATGAAAGCAAGATCCTGGATTTATTGATTCTTGACATGGAAAAGATTGAAGCTCGATTGGCCCGCTCAACTGATGACGAAGAGAAGGCGCTAATGACAAAGTGTCTGGAAAATCTGGAAAACGAAATACCTCTTTGCGATGTTGAATTCAATGAAGAAGAAGAAAAAATTTTAAACGCAATAGCTCCTTGTAGTTTTAAGCCCGTAGTTAAAATCGGAGACAACGTAGACGCCAACACAATTATTACCCTGGCGCTTGAAAAGGCAGATTATATGTTTTTTTATACCTCTGGTTCCAAGGAATCGCATGCCTGGCTGGTAAAAAAAGGTTCGGATATTATCACCTGTGCCGCAAAGATTCACAATGACCTTGCGCGCGGATTTATTAAAGGCGATGTTGTTGGTTTTGAAGATTATATGAAATGCCATAATTTCAATGACTGCAAGTCGAAAGGATTGGTAAGACTTGTAGATCGTGACTATATAGTTCAACCCGGTGAAATAATTGAAATCAGGTTCAATGTATAACGTTTGAATGCAATATGTTATGGACGACTACATTGGTTTGACCGTTTTATTCTCCGGTCATATAATGTCTTTAAAATATGTTATTGAATAGTTGACGGTAAAACTAAGCTCCAACACAAAAGTTGTATTGTAATAGCGGTAGTATGTCGCGAATCATAACTATAAGCAAAATATTTAGCAATTTATATAGCCGTCTGAATACTAAATATTTAAGATTAGATTGCTAGATAGAAGTGTTTTTCAGATTAGTATTCCATAAAACCGTAAAATAATACGATTATTAGTACGTTTAATTATAAGTTAGGCGTAAAAGGAAGAATATGTCAGAAGACAAATTAGGTCGGTTGGTCGCAATAAGAAAGACCGGCATGGAACCATTTCGCAGCCGAAACGAAGATGTTGACTTCGATGTTCTGAGTTTTTGGCAATGGAGCGTTTCGGACTTGTTGAGCAATGCGACACGCGGCCGCTTGGCTGAATATATCATCGCTCGGGCTCTTGGTCTTGGTGCAGAAGATGTCCGGAATGAATGGGCGCCATACGACCTAGAAACAAAATCTGGAATCAAGATCGAGGTCAAATCGGCTGCATATCTTCAGAGTTGGGATCAGAAAAGATTGTCCGTAATTAGCTTTGAGGTTCCCAAGACCCGTGGATGGGACCCAGACACCGGCATTATGGAAACCGAAGCAAAACGCCAGGCCGATATTTATATTTTTGCCCTTCTCAATCATGTCGATAAGCAAACCGTGGATCCGCTAAATCTCGATCAATGGCGATTCTATGTATTGCCGACCGAAATATTAAACAAACGCACACGCAGTCAACATTCGATAACCTTAAGATCGCTGCAAAACCTATGCTCAGCCGTTCCTTATGCCGAACTAGGGCAAGTAGTAGAAAAATGTGAGTGAGTCGAACGTGTAACAAACGGTTCGAGCGGATTGATTAAACGCGCCATTTGGATGTTCGCGTTTAATCAACCGCTCGAACCAGGCGTTGAAGCTGTCGAAAAACTTTTTTTACAAAGAAAACACCTTCTTTTGGTTAAAATATCAGATATAATTGTAAATAAAACATTTTAACCAAAAAAGAAGAAAGTATTTATATGGCAAGATATAAAAACTATTCTTACACCCAAACGGTAATTAAAGAGGCGAAAAAATAATGAGCGCTTCACAAGAAACAATTAAAAAAACATCCAGCTATATCAAAAGCTCAGCAACGCTAAAAGTATTTTCAATTGGCATCCTGGTGTTGATATTACTGATACCGGCTTCGATGATAAGTTTTTTGATAAATGAAAGAGAATCCAGAAAAAATTCTGTGGTCAATGAAATCAGTAGTAAATGGGGGTCTAGCCAAACAATTACAGGACCATTCATTACCATTCCTTATAAAAATTTCTACAAAGATGCTAATGAAAAAATAAAATTCGATATAAACTACCTGCATATTTTGCCAGAAACGCTGAATGTTTCTGGAGAAATAAAACCGGAGGTGCGGTACAGAAGTTTATACGAGGCAGTATTGTACAATACCACTCTTAACTTCAATGGCGCTTTTAAGTTTCCATCGGTATCACAATTAAATATTGAACAAGAAAACATCCTTTGGGGTAAAGCTGTTTTTTCAATTGGAATTACCGATCTCCGTGGAATCCAAGACAAAATAAATATCAAAGTTAACGAATCTACTTATGATTCCAGCCCGGGCTTAAAAACGATGGATATAGCTTCATCTGGAGTCGGCACACTAATAAAGCCTTTGTCTTTCGATGGGATTAATAGCTTTTCATTTGTACTTAACCTGAATGGCAGTGAACAACTAAATTTTATTCCTGTTGCTGAGACTAACATTATTAAACTCAACTCAAGTTGGCCTTCTCCGAGTTTTAATGGCGCATTTTTGCCTACATCGAGAGAGGTAACAGATAATGGTTTTTCCGCGAGATGGAAAGTATTACACCTAAACAGAAATTACCCTCAATACTGGAGCAGTAGTCAATATAAAGTTGAGCAGTCAGCGTTTGGGCTTAAGTTGATTTTAACAGCGGATGTTTATCAGAAAGCAACAAGAATTTCAAAATATGCCATAATGTTTATAGTTTTTACATTCTCAGCGTTTTTCTTTTCAGAAATAATCAATAAACGTAAAGTTCATCCAATACAATATAGTTTAATTGGACTGGCCATTTTACTTTTTTATACTTTATTGCTTTCGTTGTCTGAATATATAAATTTCAATTACGCGTATATTGCATCCGCAGCAGCTATTACGCTTATCATTACATGTTACTCGTATGGAATTATTAAAAATAAAAAATTTGCATACACTATTCTGGGAATACTGATAATTTTGTACTCATATTTATTTATTGTTCTGCAGCTTGAAGACTATGCGTTAATCATGGGCAACATAGGATTACTAATCATTCTTGCTACTGTAATGTATATAACAAGAAAAATTGATTGGTACGCAATAGAAACAGAATAAAACAATAATAAAATTTAAGGCCGGCGCCGAGAGGCACGGCGGCGCGGCTTATACAGAGCGTTATGCCTGATAATTTACCAAAAGCCTCCTTGACACATGTATATGATAGTCATATACTTAAAAGGTAGTGAGCGACGTGAATATATTATTAAATTGTACAGGGTTTGAATGGGACAAGCACAATTCTGAAAAGATATGGCTTAAACATAAGGTTTCTCCATCTGAGAGCGAGCAAGTCTTTTTTAATTTACCGTTGATTGTTGCCGATGCTGTCAAGCATTTGGAAAAGGAAAATCGATTTTATGCTCTCGGACATACTGATACGAAGAGATTGTTGTTTGTGGTTTTTACTGTTCGAAGCAAAAATATCCGAATAATTTCAGCAAGAAATATGAGTCGCAAAGAAAGGAAGGTGTATCTATCATATGAAAAGGAAGATTCCTAAATTCAAGAGCGAAGATACAGAAAGAGAGTTTTGGGCAAAGCATGATTCCACTGAAGTTATAGATTGGAAAAAAGCAAAAAAAGTTGTGTTGCCAAACTTAAAACCATCAATTAAGACAATTTCTCTTCGGCTTCCTGAGTCAATGCTGGAAGAGCTTAAACTCCTTGCGAATAAGAAAGACGTACCATATCAATCATTGTTGAAAATCTTTTTGTCAGAACGAATCGAAGAGGAACTGCATATCTCGAAGGCATAACAAGTCATTCAAGCGAACACGCGAAAAAATAAACAATGGACAGTAAAAAGACTATTCGGAAACAAGAGAAATTACACAATTAATTTTGTGAAGTTATCAGAAAGAATATAACCTAAATTTTTGAAGTCAGAGGAAAATATGCCACTGGTAAAAATTGAATTAGTTTCAGGAAAAAACCAAGAGTTTAAAGAAAAAATAATGACTTTAACGGGCAAATTTGTTGTTGATGTATTCGAATTACAGGAAGATGATAAAAACATACGCTTGCTGGAATACGATAAAGCATGTTTTATCATGAAATCTCCTTATGAATATTTGATTGAAATTACTTTATTTAAAGGCAGGAACAAGGAAACAAAAAAAGAACTGTATGGTAAAATTGTCAATACATTAGAGGAAAAGCTAGGAATTGAAAAAGATAAAATATTTATAGTATTAAATGAACAACCACTTGAAAACTGGGGTATACGTGGAGGAACTTCGGCGGAGGAAGTAATTGGATAATGTTTTAACTCGAACCTATGCCTATGGGCTTTGGTCACTGGTCATTTTTAATATTTTGTTTTTGCTTATCTTTGTCGCAGCTTTTTTCCTGCCTCATAAAAAAGCGGAATGGCGATCGCTTGGTATTTTCGCGGGATTTTTGGTGGCTCTGTTTACGGAAATGTATGGCTTCCCGCTGACTATCTACATAATCATAACTATTTTTGGCAAAAAATTTATTCCCGATCCTTTTACTCACCTTAGCGGCAACCTTTGGGCAAGTTTAATCTTTGGACGCCGATATGCTTCTGTTTTCATGGGCATAGGCACAATTTTTATCTTTACCGGCCTAATCATCATCAGTATAGGTTGGCGGCAAATATTCCGCGCTAAAGATGAGCTTGTCACTACCGGTATTTACCGTCATGTGCGCCATCCGCAATATACCGGTCTGATTATTATAATTATGGGCACCCTGATTCAATGGCCCACATTTATTACTATTCTTATGTCTCCAATCCTGATTGGCGCTTATATTCGATTAGCCAAAAAAGAAGAGAAGGATTTGGAAGCTAAATTCGGAATGGAATTTTTGGAGTACAAAAATAATGTGCCTGCTTTTTTCCCTAAGATTACCATAAAATAGAAGGCTGATTTTTTGCTTGACTTAAATCTACTCTTCTATATACTTAAAAACAATTGAACATCTTTTTCAGGTGCCCCTGATTACATCGGGGGAGAATAGGGAAGGCTGTGAGAGCCAGCCGCGGGCCCGCCACTGTAATACGATATAAATCGTAGAGTCAGGAGACCTGCCTGAAAAATGAAAGAATAAACCTTCGGGGAGCGAGGTGGTGATTCTAACGATTCATCTACTTTTCCTTAAATCCTTTTGTGGTTTAAGGAATTTTTATTTATGTGGAGATTGAGTTTCTGGATTCCGTGTCCAGGAAAATCCCCCTCTGTCCCCCTTTAATAAAGGGGGAAGTTTAGAATTGAAGTCGAAATGACAGTGTGTTGAGAAAGGACTTTATTTGTGAAAGAAACAGGAAAAGTTTATCTGGTCGGGGCAGGACCGGGTGACACTAAATTAATTACTCTTAGGGGACTTGAATGCATAAAAGAAGCAGATGTTATTGCTTATGATCATCTGGTTAATTCTGAACTTCTTGTCTTTGCACGACCGGAAACTGAAATAATTTACGTTGGAAAAAAAGGTTATCATCACAGAGTAGAGCAGGAAAAAATCAATCAATTGCTTGTTGAAAAAGCTATGCAGGGGAAAATAGTTACCCGGCTGAAGGGCGGCGATCCATTCATTTTTGGCCGTGGCGGAGAAGAAGCTCTAGCGTTAGCCGAAAACAACATTCCTTTTGAGATTGTGCCGGGTGTTTCTTCGGCTTACGCGGTTCCTGCTTATGCCGGCATTCCGGTAACTCATCGGGGTTTATCCTCAGCCATCTTTGTCACCGGACGGGAAGATGAAACTAAAGGAAAAAGTCAGATTGACTGGCAAAAATTAGCCACCGCGTCTGACACTCTGGTTTTTCTTATGGGAGTAAAAAATCTTCCTCTGATTATAGAAAAATTAATTGAACATGGCCGGGCAAAAGAAACTCCTATCGCATTAATCCGTTCAGGGACAACAATGGAACAGGAAACGATTGTCGGTACTTTGGAGACAATCATTTCTCAGGCAGAACAAAATAAATTTAAGCCCCCAGCTATAATTGTGGTTGGCGAGGCGGTAAATTTAAGAAAAAAATTAGCCTGGTTCGAGAAAAAGCTGGAAGTTACCCCTCACCCTAACCCTCTCCCACAAGGGGAGAGGGGACGTGGAAGTAACATGATCGGGATTTTACTGTTAGGTCACGGAAGCCGCCAGAAAAACGCCGAAAGAGAATTTAATCTTGTGTCAAATGTGATTTCAACATTGATTCCATATCCAGTTTGTCAGGCTGTCCTTGGTAACGGCGAACCAACTATAGAAACAGCGGTTGAAAATTTAATAAATCCGGATATTAAAAAAATTATAGTAGCGCCGGTTTTCCTTTTTGAAGGCACCCATGTTCAAATTGATATTCCTGACAAACTGAACAACTTGAGACTAAAATACCCCTCAATAGAATTTGAAATGACTGATTGTTGTGGCGCTGATTGACGGATTGTTGATATAATCACTTCCCGAATCAAACAAATTATTGGCGACGGTTTCGCGCCTGACTCATTACCGCAAACTCCATCGAAAATCGAACAGGAAAGTTTTAACCGAATAGAAAAAGCCCTCAATCTGATAGGGACTCCTGACTCACATCCGCTAATTGTTAAAAAAATTGTCCATACAGTTGGAGATTTAGCTATTGCCAGTGAAGTTTACGCGCCAAGTGAGGCGGTGGATGCCGGTGTTAAAGCTATTCGGGATGGCAAAAATATTGTTACTGATGTGGAAATGGTAAAAGCCGGAATACGCGGGAAGAAATTGAGTTCTTTTGGAAGCGATATTTTTTGTCTGATTAAAGAAAATAAAATAGCTGAAGATGCCTCAAAACAAGGAACAACAAGAGCGGCTCTCGCAATTAAAACCGCGGCGGAAATGGCTGAGGATGGAATCATCGCTATTGGCAATGCGCCGACTGCTTTATTCGAAGTTTGCCGTTTATTAAAGGCGAAGACGATAAAACCAGCTCTTGTAATCGGCGCGCCGGTTGGATTTGTCGGTTGTTCGGAATCAAAAGAAGTTCTTATGAGGAGCGGAGTTCCTTGTATTGTTGTTAAAGGCGCGCGGGGCGGAAGTCCTGTTGCCGCTGCAATTGTAAACGCATTGATTGATTTGGCGGATATGTAGGGCAACCCTTCAGGGACTGTTGAAAAAGTGTTTTATTTGACTTCGGACTCTTCGTGATTAATGTAGTTGCCTGATTTATCAGGCATTCTTTGGCTCGATGAATCGAGCAACTACAAAATTCAGACTTTTTCAACAGACCCTTCAGGGTTGCATTGTTTGTCATATGCAAGGCTAAGCCTTGCCCTACTGCATTAAAAGAGGAGGAATTAATAAATGAAAGCATGCAAAAATAAAATATTTTTAATTATTAGTTTAACTCTGTTTTTGGTTTTAAGCATTCCTTCTTATGCTTTTGCTATGCATATTTCTGAAGGAATTTTACCTCTTCCATGGGCTGGCTTTTGGCTCATCTTGGCAGTTGTATTTATTGTGCCGGGGATAATAAAAATAAAGAAACGCAAAGCGGAAACGCCATCTTACATGCCTTTTCTTGGGATTATGGGCGCGGCTGTCTTTGTTTTTTCCGCTTTACCGATTCCTGTTCCTATTGCCGGCACATCTTCACATCCGGCCGGGACTGGAATGTCGGCAATTCTAATAGGACCATTTGCCAGTGTTGTTGTTTCTGCTATCGCTCTTCTTGCGCAGGCTCTCTTTATGGCTCACGGAGGACTGACTACTCTTGGAGCAAATATCCTATCTATGGGAGTGGTTGGTTCTTTTGCTGGTTACGGAGCATACAAAGGATTTCAAAAGTCAGGCGCGTCTATTGCGACATCAGCTTTTGCGGCGGGATTTGCGGCTGATATAGCTACTTACGCAACTACTTCAATAGAGCTTGCTCTTGGCATTCACGGAACTCATCCTGTTTCACAAGTGGCTCTTAAAATTTTCATAGCATTTTTACCTACTCAAATACCTTTAGCTGTATTGGAAGGTTTGGTTACCGCGGGCATGTTTTCTTACGTTTTAAAACATCGCCCTGACATACTTAGAAGTTTAAGTCTGATTAAAGCAAAAACGGAGGTGGCGGGAAATGAAGTTTAAGAAAATGTTTGCCGCAACTGTTTTATGTTTTCTTCTTATAATTTTACCCGCGTCTTTTTCTTTTGCCGCTGAAAAAGAACCCTGGGCAGGAGTAGATGTTAATGTAGTTGAGAAATACGCCAAAGAATATGGCCGTCCAGCCCGTGCTCCCTATATTAACACTGATCAAGGCGACCTGTTACTTTTTGTTTTTACTATAGCGGGAGCGGCTGGCGGTTTTATCGTTGGTTATAACTGGAGAAGACTCTTTGGAGCCCAAAAATAGAAAGGATTATTATGTGTGTTTTTGATCAGGTTTTTTCTGATGTTTTCGCTCAGAAAAAAAATTGGTTAACCAAAATAGACGGACGAATAAAATTTATCATAGGAATCACAGTGTTATTGATAAATCTAATAACCATTAAAACATGGATTCCGCTTGCGATTATGATTTTATCTTTATCTATGCTGGCCTCTATTAGGATTCCGCTAAAAATGATCATCATCCGACTTGCGGCGCCATTGGCTATTGCTGTTTTACTTTTAATCACTCAGATTTTCTGGTATGGGCAAACGCCTCTTTTTGTCCTTTCGATTTTTAGTCTTAGTCTTACCGGATACAAAGAAGGTCTTGCTCACGGTTTACTCATTTTCTCCCGCGTGCTCGGAGGAATCGCGGTAGTCATCTGGCTAAGTTTTACTATGTCTTTTGGTGAATTATTAATCGCGGCTCGTTGGTTTAAAACTCCTGCTGTTCTAATTGAAATAGCTTCTTTTTTTTATCGTTATCTTTTTGTTCTAATGGAAGAAGCGTCACGTATAAGAGAGGCTCAAACTTTAAGACTTGGCTATAACTCATGGCGTAATATTTTAAAAACTACATCAACAATATTGGGAATGCTTCTTATTCGTTCCTATGACCGTTCCCAGACTGTTTATGAAGCAATGACTTTGAGAGGTTACAAGGAGACAAAATGAATTTGATAGAAACCAAAAATTTGAATTTCAAATATCCCGATAAAACCTCTGCCTTAAAAGAAATTAATTTTTCTGTCAGAGAAGGAGAATTTGTCGCCATTATGGGAGCAAATGGCAGTGGAAAAACCACACTGCTTAAAGCTCTGGTTGGTTTAATTCATCCCGCAGAGGGAGAAATTTTTATCAACAAAGAAAAGATAACAAAGAACAATTTAGAAAAGATTCGCAAAGAAATCGGTTTTGTCTTTCAGGATCCTAACGACCAGCTTTTTGCTCCAACGGTTGCTGAAGATATTGCTTTTGGTCCTTTAAATATGAAGCTGCCGGAAGATGAAATTAAAAAAAGAGTTTCTGAAGCAATGGAGATTATGGAGATTAGCCACCTTGCCTCTAAAACTATTCATGGTTTAAGTTATGGCCAAATGAAAAAAGTTTCGCTAGCCGGAGTATTGGCAATGCAGCCTAAAGTACTTCTTTTGGATGAACCAACAGCTAGCTTGGATCCGATGGGAGCGAGTAAACTTATGAAGCTTTTTAAAAAATTGAATCAAAAACTGAAGGTAACTATGGTGATGGCTACCCATGATGTCGATTTGATTCCTCTTTACGCTGATCAATTATATATATTAAGAAAAGGGGAAATTGCGGCTAGCGGTCCGCTTCGTGAAGTGTTCTCAGACACACAAATTATCAGAGAAAGTAAATTAAGACTTCCGCGCATTGCGCATATGATAGAAATTCTTCGGAAAGAGAATAAGGTGTTTGCCAAAGAACTCCCGTTAACTATTGGTCAGGCGCGCAAAGAAATTATAAAAACTTTAGTAGGACAGCCGTCTCGGCTGTCAAAAGATAAAATAATGGAAGACAGGCGAGACGCCTGTCCTACTAAGAATAAGGGTTTTTGAAAGAGCGGTTCTTAAAATGAAAGCTGAAAAGTTAAGATTAGGTTATACTACCGGCACAGCCGCGGCGGCGGCGGCAAAAGCGGCGGCGATAATGTTGGTCACCAAAAACAAAATAGATAAAATTCCGATTGAAACTCCGGCCGGTATCACTTTTAATCTAGAAGTTTTTGATCAAAAAATCGGTAAAGAAGAAGCAAGCTGTTGTGTCATCAAGGATGCTGGAGATGATCCTGATGTAACTAATGGTATGAAAATTTGCGCGAGGGTTAAAGAAAAAAAGAACGAAATTACTATCAAAGGCGGGGAAGGGATTGGTGTAATCACTAAACCCGGACTTAGTATTCCGGTTGGTTCTTCGGCAATTAATCCAATGCCGCTTAAAATGATAAAGCACGAAGTAGAAAAAATTGTCTCTTCCAAAAGAGGGCTTGAGGTTACAATTAGTGCTCCTGAGGGAAAAGAAAGGGCAAGAAAGACTTTTAATTCAAGACTTGGCATCAAAGAAGGCATTTCCATTATCGGCACAACCGGAACTGTCAGACCAATGTCTGAGTCAAGCTGGAGAACATCTTTAATGCTTCAACTGGATGTTGCCTTGGCTTCTGGTTTCAAAACAATTGTTTTAACGCCGGGGAATATTGGCGAGAAAATTGCTAAAGAAAAATTTTTTATCCCGCAAGAAAGAATTGTACAAACGGGAAACTGGATTGGAGAAATGCTTGACGCTTGCGCGGTTAAAGGAGCAAAAAAAATCCTGATTATTGGACATATAGGAAAATTAATAAAAATAGTTAATGGTCATTTTGATACGAAAAACGCGCGAGGCGAAAGCCCGCGGATTATTTCTAATTTAATTCGTTCTCTCGGCGGTTCAGCAGAACTAGCCGAGTCAGTTGCTATGTGTAACACAGCAGAAGAAGCTATTTTTAAAATTGACGAGAGTGACAAATCTCTACTTAACTTAATGGCTGAAAAAGTGCGCGAAAAAGTTGAAGAAAGAATAAAACATTCTCTGACTATTGGAGTGGTTCTCGCGAGTCTTACCGGAGAAGTAACTGGGATGGAAGACAATGCGCGCTTAATTCTTACTGAAATCAACTCAAAGGTATAGGAAATGATAACAGTTGTTGGAACAGGACCGGGAAAAACTGAATACATACCGCCTGTAGCTTTAAAAGCTATAGAAGAAGCAGATGTTTTGATTGGCGGGAATAGAGTTCTCGACCTTTTTTCTAATTTGAACAAAAAAACTATAAACTTAACTGCGCAAACTCAGAAAGTTATAGCTTATCTTAACCAAAATGGCAAAAAAGAAAAAATAGTTGTGCTTGTTACCGGCGATCCGGGTCTTTTTAGCTTTTTAAGTGTAATAAAGAGAGAACTGCCGTCTTTGAATCTTAAAATTATTCCGGGAATAAGCTCAATTCAGCTTCTTTTTTCAAAAATATCCGAAAGCTGGGAAGACGTAAAGTTTTTAAGCCTTCACGGCCGATCCAACGAAAATTTTCTCGAAGCGCTTAAGCAAAATAAAAAAATATGTTTTTTCACAGACGCGCAAACATCTTTTTCGGAACTCTCGCGTATTCTGCGCCAATACGGCTGGGATGGTGAAATAATAATTGGAGAAAATCTTAGTCATGAAAACGAACAGATAATTAGAACAAATCTGGATGACCTGGAAAAAATTAAACCGTCCAGCCTTTCAATTGTTTATTTAACCAGTTTTAAACAAAAAGATGAGCCGACTCCAGGAGTAACCGCCGGGAAACTTTTTGGTGTAGGAATTGGACCCGGAGATTCAGATCTCTTAACACTTAAAGCTATTAAGATTTTAAGCAATGCAGATGTTGTTTTTTTACCATACGCTGAAAGCCAAGAAAAAAGTCTTGCTTTTTCAATAGTAAAACCATTTCTTAAAAAAGCGCGGATAGAATTTTTATCATTTCCAATGACGAGGAATCAATCTACTTTAAAAACTCATTGGAGCGAAGCGGCAGAAAAAGTTGCCAAGGAACTCTCAGATGGTTTAAGTGTTGCTTTTACCACGCTTGGTGATCCAAGTTTGTATAGTACCTTTGGTTATTTGTTAAGAGAGTTAACTATAAGAATGCCCGAGCTTTCAGTGGAGATGATACCGGGGATAAGTTCACCTTCCGCCTGCGCGGCGGCCGCTTGCACATCTCTTGTTTTAGGAAAAGAAAAATTAGCTATAATGCCCGGAGAGAAAGCAGATAAAGACACGTTGTCTTCGACTCTTGAAGAATTCGATACGGTTATGATAATGAAAATAGGAAAACAGCTTAAGACGATTTTAAGTTTAATTGATGAGCTTGGATTGAAAGATAAAGCTACTCTTGTTACACACGCTAGTCGGGATAAACAAGAAAAAATTATCCGTAATCTTTCAAATTTTAAAAAACTTGAAGAAAATCTTGGTTATCTTTCATCTATAATAATTAAGAAAAAATAAGAAAGAGCCAACATTGATTGTCATTCTGACCCTGAGTGAAACGAAGGGGAAGAATCTGCTTTTAAATAATCAGATTCTTCGCTTCGCTCAGAATGACACAATAAGGGAGACAAAATTGTAAAAAAGACGCAAACAAAGGAGAATTCAATTGAAAGTTTATTTTATTGGAGCAGGACCCGGGGATCCTGAACTTATAACAGTGAAAGGACTTAAATTTTTAAAAAACGCTCAAGTAATAATTTATGCCGGATCCCTGATTAATCAGGCTATTCTTGAGTATGCTTCAACTGGCGCTGAACTTTACGACAGCGCCAAAATGACGCTTGAAGAAATATGCGATGTCTTTAAGAAGGCATTTGATGAGAACAAAGACACCGCCAGACTTCATTCAGGAGACCCGGCGATTTATGGAGCGATTCAAGAACAAATCAGATGGCTGGAAATAAACAAAATCACTTATGAAATTATTCCGGGTGTTAGTTCATTTACCGCGGCCGCGGCTATGCTAGGCCGGGAATTTACTATTCCCTATATTTCACAATCAATAATTCTGACAAGACTTGCCGGCAGAACTCCTGTCCCTGAAAAGGAAAGTCTGGATAAGTTAGCACAACATCGCGCGAGTCTTTGCTTGTTCCTAAGCATCGGGCAACTGGAAGAAGCTGCTTGCGAATTAAAAAAAGGCTACCCGCCGGAAACGCCTGCTGTAGTGGTTCACCGCGCGAGCTATCCGGATGCCGTAATAATTAAAGGAACACTTTCAGATATTGCTGTTAAAACCAGTGGTGCCGGAATAAAACAAACAGCGCTGTTGTTGGTTGGAGATTTTCTCAAAGGAGAAGGCGCGCCGTCATTACTTTATGACGTCAAATTTAGTCATTCATTCAGACAAGGAGAATCCTGAATATTGTCAGGCGAGACGCCTGACCTACGCGGTAGGACAAGCCGAGATGCCTGACGGGACCGGTAGGACAGCCGTCTCGGCTGTCCT
>JACQXZ010000026.1:11109-36776 GCA_016208465.1 Actinomycetota bacterium | reverse complement strand
CTAACCATAGAGGTGATAGTCCTGTAAATGAAAGGAAATAGACTTTATGGATTGGGTTCCCAAGTACTGCGGGACACGAGAAATCCCGTAGGAAACCGGGAGGACCATCTTCCAAGGCTAAATACTAGCTAGCGACCGATAGTGAACAAGTACCGTGAGGGAAAGGTGAAAAGTACCCCTAGCGGGGAATGAAATAGTACCTGAAACCATACGCTTACAAGCAGTGAGAGGACTATAACCCAAAGCAATTTGGGTAATGTCTGATCGCGTGCCTTTTGCTTAATGAACCGGCGAGTTACTGGTATGCAGCAAGGTTAAGTCTTTTAGGACGGAGCCGAAGCGAAAGCAAGTCTGAATAGGGCGATTAGTTGCATGCCGTAGACCCGAAGCTGAGTGATCTATCCATGGCCAGAGTGAAGCTCCTGTAAAACGGAGTGTAGGCTCGAACCCACCAACGTTGAAAAGTTGGGGGATGAGCTGTGGATCGGAGTGAAAGGCTAATCAAACTCAGTGATATCTGGTTCTCCTCGACATAGCTGAATACCAAAACTTTAGAGCTTGGGAGTCAGACAGTGGGGGATAAGCTTCATTGTCGAAAGGGAAACAGCCCAGACCATCAGCTAAGGTCCCTAAATATGAGCTAAGTGGCAAAGGATGTGAAATTGCACAGACAACCAGGATGTTGGCTTAGAAGCAGCAATCATTTAAAGAGTGCGTAACAGCTCACTGGTCAAGTGGTCTTGCGCCGACAATGTAGCGGGGCTCAAGCTCATTACCGAAGCTATGGGGTCTAGATACTAGAAACTAGATACTAGAAACTAGAAGGAGAATTAAGCGTTTTCTTCTAGATACTAGTCTCTAGCTTCTAGTTTCTGGACCGGTAGAGGAGCATTCTCTATGGAGCGAAGCTGATTCGTAAGGATTGGTGGACTATAGAGAAGAGAGAATGCCGGTATAAGTAGCGAAAGATGGGCGAGAAACCCATCCGCCGTATGTCTAAGGTTTCCTGAGGAAGGTTAATCCGCTCAGGGTTAGTCAGGACCTAAGCCGAGGCCGACAGGCGTAGGCGATGGACAACTGGTAGATATTCCAGTACCACCAATTTGTGTTTGATCAATGGGGTGACGCAGGAGGGTAGGTCAGCGCGGCGTTGGTTGTCCGCGTTTAAGCATGTAGGATGTTATTCAGGCAAATCCGGGTAACACTAAATCCGAGATGTGATGACGAGCCGATTGAGGTGAAGTGATTGAGCCCATGCTGTCAAGAAAAACCTCTAGTTAGCAAATTGGTGCCTGTACTAAAACCGACACAGGTAGACGGGGAGAGAATCCCTAGGCGATCGAGAAAACTCTCGTTAAGGAACTCGGCAAAATTACCCCGTAACCTCGGGAGAAGGGGTACCCTGTTAGTGTGAAATCTTTACGGATCGAGCACGAGAGGGTCGCAGTGAAATGGCCCAAGCGACTGTTTACTAAAAACACAGGTCTCTGCTAAGTCGTAAGACGATGTATAGGGGCTGACGCCTGCCCGGTGCCGGAAGGTCACAGGGAGAGGTTATTCTCCGACTTGTCGGAGGAGAAGCTTTGAACTTAAGCCCCGGTAAACGGCGGCCGTAACTATAACGGTCCTAAGGTTAACGTAGAAAACGCTAGCCTGCTTTGATGGTAACATCAAAGGCAATATCTGACTATATGCGGGAAACTCCTCAAAAGATATTGATACTTTTATAATAAAATAAAAGTAAAAATGCAATGTACATGGGGACAATCCGCAGGGAAGTCTTTTAGAAATCTTGATTTAAGTTCAAATTTCTATTATGACCCCTCAGAGACTACACGTCAGATATCCAGGAGGTAATAATGAAAAGTTTAGAGCCTGCATGGGTAAGCGGTTTTGTGGATGGAGAAGGAACATTTTATGTAGGGATATATAGAAATCCAACAATGAAAACAGGATATCAAGTGTTGCCAGAATTCAGAATAGTTCAACATAAAGACGATATACAGATACTCTACAAACTAAAAAGTTTTTTTGGGTGTGGTTCTGTAAGAAAAAATCATGATGACAGATATGAACTAAGGATTAGAAAATTTGAAACACTTTATCAAAAAATAGTTCCTTTTTTTGAAAGAAACCAATTACAAACTAAGAAGAAACACGATTTCATAAAATTTAAAGAGATTATTCATCTTATGGAAAAAGGAAAACATTTAGAAGTAGAAGGAATAAAAGAAATAATAAAAATCTCTAATTTAATGAATCGCGGTTTAAAACATAAGGCTTTAGAAATTCTTAAAGAACTTAATGCTTCTGGATAAAGATATAGTCCACACCTTAATGAAAATTAGGGATTATGTGAGCGAAATTCCTTGTCGGGTAAGTTCCGACCTGCACGAATGGCGTAACGATTTGGGCGCTGTCTCAACGAGAGACTCGGCGAAATTGTATTATGCGTGAAGATGCGCATTACCCGCACCAAGACGGAAAGACCCCGTGAACCTTTACTACAATTTGACATTGGATTTTGGCATATTCTGTGTAGGATAGGTGGGAGACTATGAAACCTCGACGCTAGTCGGGGTGGAGTCATCCTTGAAATACCACCCTGAATATGTTGAAGTTCTAACCACTGACCGTGATCCGGTTATGGGACAGTGTCAGGTGGGTAGTTTGACTGGGGCGGTCGCCTCCTAAACTGTAACGGAGGCGCTCAAAGGTTCCCTCAGAATGGTTGGCAATAATTCGTAGAGTGTAAGGGCACAAGGGAGCNNNAAAGAGTAACGGAGGAGTCCAAAGGTTACCTCAGTGCGGTTGGCAATCGCACGCGGAGCGCAAAAGCATAAGGTAACTTAACTGTGAGACCTACAAGTCGAGCAGAGACGAAAGTCGGACCTAGTGATCCGGCGGCACAGCGTGGAATGGCCGTCGCTCATCGAATAAAAGGTACTCCGGGGATAACAGGCTGATCTTGCCCAAGAGTTCACATCGACGGCAAGGTTTGGCACCTCGATGTCGGCTCGTCGCATCCTGGGGCTGAAGTAGGTCCCAAGGGTTTGGCTGTTCGCCAATTAAAGCGGTACGCGAGCTGGGTTTAGAACGTCGTGAGACAGTTCGGTCCCTATCTGGTGTGGGCGTAGGAAACTTGAAGGAAGTTGTCTCTAGTACGAGAGGATTGAGACGAACGAACCTCTGGTGTATCAGTTGTGGTGCCAACCGCACCGCTGAGTAGCTACGTTCGGACGGGATAAGCGCTGAAAGCATCTAAGCGCGAAGCCCCTCCTAAGATTAGGTTTCCCATCCTTTATGGAGTAAAACCCCAAGTAGACCACTTGGTTGATAGGCTAGATGTGTAAGAGCTGTAAGGCTTTAAGCTGACTAGTACTAATAGGTTGAGGATTTGTAATTTCCGCTGTGTAGTTTTGAAGGTACAGGCTTGATAAGTAAGTATAGTTAATAAAATTATGTTAAATTTTTCGGTGGCAATAGCGGAGGGGGTACACCTTTTCCCATTCCGAACAGAGAAGTTAAGCCCTTTAGCGCCGATGGTACTGCACTGGCAACGGTGTGGGAGAGTAGGACGTCGCCGAAATCTAAAAGACTGCTTTATACGCAGTCTTTTTTTATTGAAGATTATAGTTCAGGTCTATTCAGGTTAGGTTAATAAAGATTACGATAGACGTTTCACATCTTACGTATTTAGGGATGTTCTTCAACCCAGACATTGCCTTCAGAGGTAATTTCTTTTTTCCAGATAGGAGTAATTTGTTTTAATTCATCAATACACCATTCGCAGGCATCAAAAGCGTCTTTTCGGTGTTCCGCGGCCGCGAGTATCAAAACAATATTTTCGCCAATTTTAATTTTACCGGTTCTGTGAACAATTCCAACTTCAATAATATTAAACAGCTCTAAAGCTTTTTCCCGTATCTCATTAAGTTTTTTTTCAGCCATTTGAGGGTAATGTTCAAATTCAAGTTCTTTTATTTCTTTGCCTCTTGAAATTTCACGGGCGGTACCAAGAAAAGCAACAATTCCGCCAATTTTTTTTGATATATTTTTTATTCTTTCAATTTCTTCTTCTGTCGAAAAATCGTTTTCCTGAATTCTTATTAAATCAGCGCCGCCGGAAACAGGCGGGATGACAGCAACTTCGTCATTATCTTTAATTTGAGTATTTTCATCTGCAAATTCCTGATTAACAGCAATCATAGGTTTTATTTCCGACAAAATCTGAGATATTTCCGGAAGTTCTATCTTTAATTTTTCAATTAATTCTTTAGTGGTTAGCGGTTTTTCAAAATTTAAACTAAATTCACTTTGTTTTAATCTTTCCCTAAAAACAGCAAAAAATCTAACTGTGATCATTTTTCACCTCTTGATAGTTTTAATTGTTTAGCTTAAGAATACTAAAGAAGAATATGACTGTCAAAAAACAAAAAGAAATGTTAAGATAACAGAATACAGAAGCCAGACGCTATCTCAAACCTTCATCGCTATCTCTTCTGTGTTCTGAAAAAAAACGAAAGGAATAAAAAATCAATGAATTTAAACAAATTTACAAAATCAATTTTAATTGTTACACTCGCAATTATTCTTTTATTTAGTTTTTCATGCACTCAAAAGAAAAAATCTGAGAAAAAAGAAGTTGCTAAAGAAAAACAAAAAATCAAAGAAACAAAAAAGGAGAAGGATATGGAAATTAAAGGCACTGAAACTGTTGTTATTGAAACCAAAAAGGGGATTATTAAGTTTAAGTTTTATTCTAAGGATGCGCCAAATACTGTGGCTAATTTTATTAAACTGACAAAATCAGGATTTTATAATGGAACAAAATTTCATCGGGTTGTCCCGGGGTTTGTAATTCAAGGAGGCGATCCTTTAAGTAAAACAGATGATCCGAATGTTGGCACAGGAGGTCCCGGTTATACAATAAAGGCAGAATTTAACAGCCAGAAACATCTTGACGGAACTGTGGCAATGGCAAGGTCAGCAGATCCGGATAGCGCTGGAAGTCAGTTTTACATAACTCTTGCGCCACAGCCGTCATTGGATAATAATTACACAGTTTTTGGTCAGGTGATAGAAGGAATGGATGTTGTAAAAAGTATTGAACAAGGCGATGAAATGGTGAAAGTTTTTATTTCAGACAACAGATAACAGACAACAGAAGACAGAAAATAAATAAGAAAGAAGATAATGAAGCATAATTTTAGGAAAATTAAAGTATATCAAAGAGCCATAGATTTTGCTGTGGAGATATATCAAATAAGTAAAAGGTTTCCTAAAGATGAGATGTATGGGTTAGTGAGTCAAATAAGACGAGCTGTTGTATCTATATCACTTAACATTGCTGAAGGCAGCGGCAATAACTCAGAAAAAGAATTCAAAAGATTTCTCGAAATAGCCTTACGATCAGATTATGAAGTAATGACGTGTCTTGAAATTGCTTTAAGACTGAATTATCTTAAAAAAGAGGATTATGATAATTTAGTTGTTGAAGCAGACGAAATTGCTGCCATGATAGTAGGGTTTTCAAAAAGTCTGTAGTCTGTTATCTCTTATCTGTCATCTGTTGTCTGTCCTCTGTCTTCTGAAAAATTCTTCTAGCCAAAAAGATTAAGTTCTGTTATATTTTAATTATAAAGGAGGATTTTTAACAATGTAGTTTAATAATATATAGGGGTGGTTGTTATGATATTAAAAAGAGACAACCGAATTGGCAAACTACGGGTGATAGAAAGATACGAGTGTAGTCCTTCGATGGAGGAAGTAGTTGTATCTGTTGCAGGGGAAGATATTCAAAAAGGAAGGACTGAGCTTGTTTTAGAACACAAAAAAGATAATAAAGAAAAAATTGAGTAGACCAAAAAGAATGGTCTTTTTTTATTGCAAAAATTAATATTGCTTTTGTAATTATATAAGCGTGGGATTAACTTTCTTTTTCCAGCTTTGTTTCTTCTATAATTTTTTGACTTAAATGACTGGGAACTTCTTCGTAATGAGAAAATTCTGTTTCAAAAACGCCGCGGCCTTGAGTGATTGAGCGAAGGTCGTTTGCATATTTACTTATTTCCGCAAGGGGAATTTGTGCCTTAATTGACTGAAGGGAATTTCCAATGGGCTCCATTCCAAGAATTCTTCCTCGTTTTGAATTTAAATCACCAATAATGTCTCCCATATAACTTTCCGGAGCAGTTACCTCTATATTAACAATTGGTTCCAGAATAACAGGATTTGCCTGAAGTATACCATTTCTAAAAGCAAGAGAACCAGCAATTTTAAATGCCATTTCTGAAGAATCGACCGAGTGATACGATCCATCATAAACAGTAACCTTTACATCAACCACCTGATAACCAGCTAGAACACCTTTCTGCATTGCTTCAATGACACCTTTTTCCACTGCCGGAATATATTGTTTTGGAATCGACCCGCCAAAGATTTTGTTTGCAAATTCAAATCCTTTGCCTTTTTCAAGAGGTTCCAGTTCCAGCCAGCAATCTCCGTATTGTCCGTGTCCGCCAGATTGTTTTTTATGTTTACCCTGAACTTTCACGCTGGATTGAATGGTTTCTTTATAAGGAATTTTTAATTTTACAATCTCGGTATCCACTCCAAATTTTTCTTTTAATCGTTCAATCATAACATCAATATGATTTTCTCCCATTCCGGAAACAATAGTTTGATGTACTTCAATATCTTTCTTTACATTAAAAGTCAGGTCTCCTTCGCTTAGCTTTGACAAAGCGCTTCCTAGTTTGTCTTCATCGCCTTTTGATTTTGGTTCAATAGCGGTAGATATTATTGGTTTAGGAAATTCAATTCCTTTTAATAGTATTGGATGATTGTGGTCGCAGAGCGTGTCTCCTGTTGTTGTTTCCTGAAGTTTTGCCAAAGCCCCTATGTCACCAGCGATTGCCTTCTGAAGAGGCTCCTGTTTTTTTCCGCAAAGAGAAAGGATCTGACCAATTCGTTCATTTTTATCTCTGGTTGAATTATAAGCCTGAGAGTTCGAAGTTATTTCTCCAGAGTAAACACGAAACAGAGAAAGACGTCCAATAAAGGGATCAATAATTGTTTTGAATACCAAGGCGGAAAAAGGTTCTTTTTCCGAATTTTTGACTGCGATTTCTTCTTTTGATTTTTTGTCTGTCGCGATATTGTCGGGTTTTTCTTTTGGGGAAGGAAGGGTTTCAAGAACTGTGTTTATTAAAAGTTGAATACATAAGTTTTTTGTTGCGCTTCCGCAGAGAATCGGAACGATACTTCCACTTATAACTCCATTTTTTAAACCATCGGCGATTTCTTTCTCTGTCAATTCAGCGCCCTCGAGATATTTTTCAAGCAGCGCTTCATCTGTTTCTGCGACTGATTCTATTAACGCATCTCTGAATTCAGTTGCTTTTTCACTTAGTTCAGGAGGAATTTCTTCTTCGCATGGATTCGTATCTTTATAGACAATTGCTTTCATTTTGATTAAGTCTACTATGCCTTTGAACGACTCAGCCGAACCAACTGGAAGATGAATCGCGGTGGGCGCCGATCCAAATGAATTCTTTGCCATCTCAACCGCCTTGTAAAAATCAGCATTTTCCCGGTCCATTTTGTTAACAAAGATAATTTTTGGAATTTTTTGTTCCTCTGCGTATTTCCAGACTATTTCTGATTGAACTTCAACTCCTGAAACTGCTGATAAAACAACAATAGCGCTGTCAACAACTCTTAAAGCGCTAATTACCTCACCTATAAAGTCAGCGTAACCGGGTGTGTCAATTATATTAATTTTATGGTCTTTGAATTCAAAAGAGGCGATAGATAAATTTATACTAATTTTCCTTTTTATTTCATCAGCATCAAAATCTGTTGTTGTTGTTCCATCCTCAATCTTACCCAGCCTGGTGGTTATTCCGCTGTCATATAGCATTGCTTCAACAAGAGAAGTTTTACCTGACCCTCCGTGAGCAATAATTCCTACATTTCTAATTTTGTCGATAGTGGGTATTTTCATAAAAAGGCCTCCTCAAAGTCTTTGGTTGTAAATATTATACACTAATTAGACTGCAGACAATAGACGTTAAACCTTTTACCTTTAGCCTATTTATTTCAGTTCTATGCGCGTCGTAGAAATTGTTTTATGTTTCTTGTTGTTGGAATTCAGTAGTCAGAATTCGGAAAAATACCAACCGCTATATTTCTATTTGTATTTCTTCTGTCTCCTGTATTCTGTATTCTGAATACCTATTACCTCGCAGCAAGCTGCGAGGTAATTCATTATTTAACAGAAGGGAATTTTTAAAAATAAGCGAATTATAAAATTAATAATAAAGTTTTAGATAGGAGGTTTAATTATGAGCGCCGTAAAACAAAGTCTTTTAGCCACTGTTTCGATAGAAGAGGACGAACTGGTTACTACAGCTTTGTGTATTCTGGAGGTTAAGGGTGAGAAATTTATTGGCGAAGGGAAAGCAAAACGCAATCCTGAAGATCAGAATCTTCCTTTAATTGGCGATGAACTGGCTTTATCGAGGGCGTTTTCTGATTTAAGTCAGCAAATAGCTCAGTCAGCCAATGAGAAAATTAATGAATATTTGAAGGAATAAGGAAAGGAAAGTTTTTATAAAAAATTAATGAAATCAAAGGTTTTAATTAAAAAAGCCAGCTACGATAATGTTTATCCTGTTATAAAAGACATCTTTGATGTTTTTCCGCTTGACGTAGAGAATAAACGGGTTTTTATAAAACCAAATATTCTGGGTCCTTTTGAGAAAGAAAAAGCAGTTACCACGCATCCTTCTATTATTTCGTCTTTAATTGAGATATTGAAAGAAAAGCATCCTAAAGAAATTATTATTGGCGATAATCCCGGAATAGGTGGATATGGGAGTAATTTAAAATCAGCAAAAGTATCAGGTATTTACGAAGCTTCCCGCGGTTATTATAAAAATATTTCAGAGGAAATCGAAGAGATTGAAAATCCATCTGACGTCCTTGACAGGCTATTGGTTTCAAAATCAATTCTTGAAGCGGATATTTTAATATCATTGCCTAAATTCAAAACGCATACTTTAACCCAGATAACCGGTGGAATTAAAAATATGTTTGGTATTTTGGCAGGAGCGGAAAAATGTAGATTACATAAGATAGGAAATAACCCTGATAAATTTGTTGAATTTTTAGTTGATGTTTATCAGGTGAGAATACCTGATCTTACCATTATGGATGGCATCATTGGAATGGAAGGGAATGGTCCTTCGGCAGGAGAACCACGGTTTATCGGAAAAATCATTGCATCTGATAATGCTGTATCGCTTGATTCAGTGGTGGCCGCGATGATGGGTGTTAATCCCAACGATATAAGAACTATTAATGTAGCCGCAAAAAGAGGTTTAGGGGAAATTGATTTAAAAAATATTGAAATTTCAGGAGATTTTGAAGTTATTGAAAATTTTAAAATGCCGTCTACATTTGCGCTTGGGGTTACCCACAAAGCAACCAGTTATTTGTTTGGATTAAATGTTCAGCCTCCGCATTTAATTAGCGAGAGATGTAAAAAGTGCGATCTTTGCGAAAAGCATTGTCCGTCAGGAGCGCTAACTATCAATGATTATCCTGTTATAGACGAGGAGAAATGTATTTATTGTTATTGCTGTATGGAGTTATGCGCAGAAGGAGCTTTTGAATTAAAGGACAGATTGGTGTTTGCGAAGAATGTTGCGTCAAAAGCCAGAAAAATTATGGAGAAATTTAAGAATTGAGCACATCAAAGAAAGTTTCACGCTTAGTTACAACAACGATTATTGCAATAGTGACAATAAGTAATTTATTTTCACCTGTTTTTGCATTTTCCAAAACAAATAAACAAACAAGTTCCTCAAAGAAGTCTTCTCTTTCTGGGATTGAAGCAAGGAAAAAGACACTTGATTCAAAACTTAAAAAAATCAGCGGCGATCTTTCGGCAAGACGGGCAAAAGCGGTAGAAGTAAAGAAGAAATTAGATGTAATAAATAGTAATTTGAATAAAATTATCAAGGAATATGACACTGCTTATGGAAAGCTTGAGGCAGCCAAAATTGCCATTCTGGAAAATGAAATAAAGCTGGAGAAAGCTCAAAAAGAATTAAAAAGAAATCAGAAAATTTTAAATAAAAGGGCGGCCTCTATTTATAAATATGGCAAAATTAACTTCATTTCGGTGTTTGTTGGCGTAAAGACTTTCAGAAATTTTTTGGTTCGTTTTGATATGTTGGAAAAAATAAGTGATCAGGATTTAAAAGTTTTAACCAAAGTAAAAGAGCTAGAAAGTCAAATCAGAGAGAGAGGTGAAAAACTGGCTTTAGAAAAGGAAGAAATCAATAAGCAGGTAGCATATTTAAAATTAAAACAAAGTCAGATTATGACAGCTTTAAATGAAGAGAAAAAATTGCTTTCAGGTATTGAGAATGAAGTGGCTCAGTTAGAGAAAGAAGAAAGGGAAACAAGAAGAGCAAGAGATGAAGAAGAAAGAAAAAGACAGGCAGTTTTATCGCAGAGCAAACAGAAAAAGACAATGGCTGCTTCATCAGCTTCATCATATTCTCTTTCTTATTCAGTTAACGGTTTTGTTTTTCCGGTTAAAGGTCCTCATGGTTATAGTGATACATGGGGAGCGCCTCGTTCGGGAGGCAGAACTCATAAGGGAACAGATATATATGCTCTAAAAGGAACTCCAATCGTCGCTGTGGTTGATGGAAAAATTGAGTCTTTAAGCAACGGTGGTCTTGCAGGAATAACTTTAAAATTAAGAGGAAATGATGGGAATGTATATTCTTATCTCCATCTTGACAAATATGCGGCAGGAATATCAGAAGGAACGTATGTAAACAAGGGAACGGTTATTGCTTATGTTGGAAACACAGGTAACGCATCTGATGGTCCCGATCATCTTCATTTTGAAATTCATCCGTCTGGTGGAGAAGCAGTTAATCCTTATCCGACACTTAAATCGGCGGAGTGAATATTTTTAATTTTTCATTTTGAAATTTACAATTTAAAATTCCGACTTGTTCGGATTAGGGAGGTATGACAAAAATTGATTTTTGCTAAAAGTTTCAACGTGATTGCCTTTGGTCCAGCCAGGCTTTTTGATTTAACCAAGGAAATTTTAAGAACTGTGGAATCAAGTGAAATCAGAGAAGGTCAGGTATTGATTTTTTCGGTAGGAAGCACTGGGACTATTATTAAAATGCCTTATGATGGCGGGGTGATGCAGGGTTTTATTACCTGGGTGAAAAGAAATATTCCTGCGAAAGGCTACTATCGTCATCCCGGTAATGCTGTCGCTCATTTAAGATCAACATTTTTAGGCACCAGCATAGTTGTTCCTCTTGTGAATGGTGAAATCTGCTTGAATAAAAATAGTATATTTTTGCTCGAAAATACGCCTACTTATAAATCAAGACCAATTTCTATAATAATAAACGGAGTTGAGTAAATTGAAGATACTTACAAAAGAATCAAAAGTAAAAACAAAAGGATGGATTGATTTAATCGATCTGACTACATCGGTGAATGATATTATTAAAGAATCAAAGATAGAAGATGGTTCAGTTTTAGTTTACTCAAATGATGAAAAAACTGCTATTATTGGATTAGAAGCAGAAAAACGGCTGGTTTTTGACACAGCGGATTTTATAGGCAATTTGGTCTCAATGATTAAAGAAGAAGATAGAGGAGCTGTCGCCGCTTCAATTCTTGGAGGCAGTTTTTTAATTCCTGTAACTAATGGATCGCCTGATCTTGGAACATGGCAGCAGGTATTTTTGGTTGATTTAGGAAAATCGGGAGAAAAAAGCGTTATTTTTCAGGTAATTGGCAAGAGGCGTGAAATGTGAGACGTAAGAAGTAGAAGGAGATACCCTTAAACGGATAGCGGCTGGTCTCCTGACCAGCCATTAAAGACTTAACTTAAACTTGTAAATTCCTTCTTTAAGAAGCAATTTTGCTTTAGATGGATTAAGATTTGTTCCTATCCATATTACACTTGAACCAGAACTATAAAAGTAATGTGTTTGGTTTTCTCTGTCGGTAGTTTTGAAAACTTTTGTGTCGCTGACTTTTATTAACTCAGGAGGAGAAAACATATAGTTATTTTGAAGGCTTTCAGACATTCTTCGTTTTGAGCTTTCCGCTTCTTTTTCTGATTTTGAAACGGAAATCCATACTTTAGCCCAATTGTTTCCGTTCGCGTATGAAAGGATATAGGCGTTTGTCAGTGTGATATTCCCGCTGTGCATTTGGGAAATTTCTGAAAGCGCTTTGTTTCCCTCGGTTGTATTGATCAAAGTCAAATTAGTCAGACGAGAAGGAAAAGACGGTTGATTTTGTGATAAATTTACTGTTTTTAATGAAACCCACGTCAGAAGAAACATCAGGATAATTATAAATATTGCTGAAAATGTTAATCTGTTTTTGTTCATGCTAATTAAAAATAAGAATTTCTCCTTCTTTTTTTAGGTAAAATCAGTATCAGGACCGCTCCTGTTAAAAATCCTCCTATATGGGCAAACCACGCAACACCTTCGCTTACTCCTGTAGTCTGGCCATTTATAAGGGCGATTCCATTTAAAAATTGCACCACAATCCAGAAACCGATTACCAGAATTGCAGGGAGCCTGATAACCTGAAGAAAAAGAAAAATCGGAACAAGTGTGGCAATTCGCGCGGTTGGAAACATAATCAGATATGCAGCAAGAACTCCCGCGATTGCGCCGCTTGCTCCAATAATAGGAGTTTGTGAGTTTGGTGAAACAATAATTTGCGCTAGAGAACCGCCGAGACCGCATAAAATATAAAAGAGGAAAAATTTAAAGTGACCCAGAGTATCTTCAATGTTATTTCCAAATATCCATAAGTAGAGCATATTTCCAAAAATATGGAAGAATCCGCCGTGAATAAACATTGAAGTAATAAATCCAAGGTAACCCTGACCATTGCTGATATTAAAAGGAATAAGCGCGTATGCTTGAATAAACTGATGGAGATTACTGCCCAGTGAAATCTCGTTTATGAATATCCCTATATTAATTATAATCAGACTTATTGTGATGAAAGGAAAAGTCTTGCTCGGATTTTCATCATACAAAGGAAACATTGTAGCTCCATTATCTCACTTGGTTCAATTCTCCACAACTTGCTATATGCAGGAATTGTTTTATGTTTTCTTGCCGTTAGAATTCAGTAGTCAGAATTCAGAGAAATACCAATCCTTATATTTCTATCTGTATTTCTTCTGTCTCCTGTATTCTGTATTCTGAATACTTATTCTAATCGAGAAGAATATTTATTGCTACTTCTTTTTATGCTTGCGGCGAAAAATCTAATCTAGTATGATTACATCATCCAGTTAAAATTTTTTAGAAAGGATTAAAGATGGCAAAAGAAGGTACTTTAAGAGTAAAAACCGGCTTGGCTGAAATGCTTAAAGGCGGCGTCATAATGGATGTTACAAATGCTGAACAGGCAAAAATTGCTGAAGATGCCGGAGCGGTTGCTGTTATGGCATTGGAACGTGTTCCTGCGGATATCAGAGCTAGCGGAGGAGTCGCCCGAATGGCGGATCCGCTCGTAATTGAAAAAATTATGGATACTGTAACAATTCCGGTAATGGCAAAAGTGCGGATTGGTCATTTTGTTGAAGCGCAAATATTGGAAGCGTTGGGCGTAGATTATATAGACGAAAGCGAAGTTTTGACTCCAGCGGATGAGAAAAATCATATCAATAAGTGGGATTTCAAAGTTCCTTTTGTTTGCGGAGCGATAAATTTAGGAGAAAGAACAATAATGGGAGAAATCAGAAGACTTCAAAATCTTGGCAAAGAAGAATTGATGACTGTGGCAAAAGAATTGCAAGCGCCCTATGAGTTAGTTTGTAAAGTAGCAGAGACAGGAAGATTGCCGGTAGTTAATTTCTCCGCGGGTGGAATTGCTACTCCGGCCGATGCCGCGCTCATGATGCAGCTAGGCGCGGAAGGTGTTTTTGTTGGTTCGGGAATATTTAAATCAGAAAATCCATCCAGCCGCGCAAAAGCAATTGTCGAAGCAACAGCTCATTATAATGATCCGGAACTTTTAGCTAAAGCATCCAAGGGGATTGGTGTGGCGATGAGCGGTATTGATATTTCAGAACTGGAAAAAGAAAAATTAATTCAGTTTAGAGGATGGTAATTTGAGCGGTATTAGCACAAAAAAAATAGGAGTTTTAGATCTTCAGGGCGCAGTTCGTGAACATATTAAAATGATAAACGAACTTTCAGCCCAAGGTATTCCTATAAAGAATCCCAATGAACTTTCAGGTGTTCAGGCGCTTATAATTCCGGGAGGAGAAAGCACTGCTATTGGAAAATTGATGGTTAAATATAACTTTGTGGAGCCTGTTAAAGAAATGGCTTCAAAAGGATTTCCGATTTACGGCACATGCGCTGGTCTTATTTTGTTAGCCAAAAGGATAGTTGGCAATTCTCAACCTTTGTTGGAATTGATGGACATTGAAGTAAAAAGAAATGCGTTTGGAAGACAGAAAGAAAGTTTTGAAACTGAACTTGATATTTATGCGCTTGGAGAAGAGAAATATCCCGGAGTTTTTATCAGAGCGCCTTGGATAGAGTCTGTGGGAGAAAATGTGGAAGTTTTGGCTGTTTACAATAAAAAAACAGTTATGGCAAGAGAGAAAAATTTTCTGGTAACCGCTTTTCATCCCGAATTAACTAATGATTTTAGAATTCATAAGTATTTTATTGATATGATTAAATGATAGGTTATAGGTAATAGGTGATGGGTGATAGTCTCTTATTCGTCAAATTTTGCTTTTTTGGCAAAACATATAAGATAGGTCACAAAGTCACAATGACACAAGTCACAAGTGAAGAAATTTTTAACTTGTGACCTGTGACTTGCAACTTGTGACTTTCAGTCCCGACTTGTTCGGGTTAGGTGATAGGAAAAAATGGAAAGAAATAATTTAAACGGAAAAGGAGAAATTAAGTTTGTCGGGTCATTCAAAATGGTCAACAATAAAACATAAAAAAGGAAAAGAAGACGCTAAAAGAGGACAGATTTTCAGCAAGCTCGCAAGAGCTATTATAGTTGCCGCTAGAACTGGAGGCGGTAATCTTGAGCATAATTTTACGCTTGAAACAGCAATACAAAAAGCCAAAAGTTATAATATGCCTAATGACACAATTGAGCGGGCAATAAAAAAAGGCACGGGAGAATTAGCGGGAAGCGCTTATGAGCAGATAGTCTATGAGGGTTATGGTCCGGCGGGAGTTGCGGTTATGGTTGATGTAATGACTGACAACAGAAACAGAACAGCTTCAGACATAAGAAACATTTTTGGCAAAAGCGGTGGAAATTTAGGAACAAGCGGTTGCGTGGCGTGGATGTTTAAAAAAAGAGGCGAAATTCTGGTAAACAAAGATGTTGAAGAGGAAAAACTTATGTCAGTTGTTTTAGAGGCAGGAGCAGAGGATATAAATGAAGAAAAAGATCATTGGGAAATATTAACCGCTCCTTCTGATTTAAATAAAGTAGTAAAGGCTTTAGAGGAAAACAATATTTTATTTTCCAACGCAGAACTGACGATGCTGCCAGAGAATGTAGTGAAGCTTGAAAAAAATGAAGCAAAGAAGGTTCTAAGATTAATGAATATGCTTGAAGATCACGATGATGTTCAGGATGTTTATGCTAATTTTGATATTCCGGAAGATGTATTAGAAGAACTTGAGCAGGAATAAACGGAGAACCGATGATTATTTTAGGGATAGATCCCGGCACAACAACCACTGGTTATGGAACAATATATCATCAGAACAATAAACTGAGTTTAAAAGAATGCGGCTGCATAGAAACAAAGCCCAAAGAAAATAGTCTGATTAAATTACGCAAAATTTACGATGAAATATGTTTTTTGATTGACAAGCACAAGCCAGATGCAGTTGCCGTTGAACGATTATTTTTTAATGTTAATACAAAAACGGCATTAGATGTTGGGGAAGCGCGGGGAATTATTCTTTTAGCTGTTTCTCAATTTGAGGTTGAATTTGCGGAATATACTCCTCTTCAGGTTAAAATGTCTTTGGCTGGTTATGGTCGGGCAAAAAAAGATCAAATTCAATATATGGTTAAAACACTACTTCGCTTACCATCCACTCCCAAACCAGATGATGTTGCTGACGCGCTTGCTATTGCCATTTGTCATGCCCATTCTTATAAATTAAATCAACAGGTTAAACGTAAGGCGTGAGAAACGTAAGACGTAAGGTGTAAGGTCACAAAGTCACAAGACACAAGTGAAGAAATTTTTAACTTGTGACCTGTGACTTGCAATTTGTGACTTTGTTGTAGAGGATATTTTTATAAAGAAGCAAAGTAAAGGAATACAATAATCGATGTATGCTTTCTTAAAAGGTAAACTTGCGGAAAAGGGACTCGAAAATATCATCCTCGATGTTGGGGGGATTGGTTATTATCTGAATCTTCCTTCCAGTTCTCTTTCAAAAATGCCCTCTTTGGGAGAAGAAATTCTTATTTATACCCATTTTCATATAAGAGAAGACGCTATGCAGTTGTTCGGATTTGCTTCAGTTCAGGAAAAAGAAATGTTCGAGAAGTTAATTTCTGTTAACAAGATTGGTCCCAAGGTAGCGCTTTCAATTCTTTCGACCCTTTCAGTTTCCGCGCTAAAAAAAGCAGTTTTAACCAATGATGTAGAATTGATTTCTAGCGTGCCGGGAATTGGAAAAAAGAGCGCCGAAAGATTAATTTTGGAATTGAAAAATAAACTGGAAATGCCTGATTTAGAAATTGTTTCCGGTATATCCAAAAAAGAAGAATCAGTTTATCTGCAGGCAAGAAATGCCTTACTTGGTCTAGGTTACAGTGTGACCGAAGCAAGAAATGCTTTAGAGGTTTGTCCTGTAGATGATGAAATTTCTGTTGAAGAGGTATTAAAATATGCTCTTAAGAATTTAAGTAAAACATGAGGTGCAAGGTCACAAGGACACAAAGTCACAAGGACACACGTTTAGAAGACAGATTACAGAAGTCAGAAAACAGATTTTTTGAAAACCCCACTTTGTTTAGTCTGCCCTCTGTTTTCTTGCTTCTGCCCTCTGGACTTGTGACCTGCAACTTGTAACTTATTAATGTGAGGAATTTTGAATGGAAAAAAGAATTTTAGCGTCTGAAGTAACACCTGAAGATTTGGAGATCGATAGAAGTCTAAGGCCGCGGAGACTTTACGAATTTATTGGTCAGGATAAAATAAAAGAAAATCTGGATATATTTATTAAAGCCTCTATTTCCCGCCAAGAGTCCCTGGATCATGTTTTGCTTTCAGGTCCGCCCGGTCTTGGCAAAACCACTCTTGCTGAAATAATTGCCAATGAACTTGGTGTAAATATAAAAACAACATCTGGTCCGGCTCTTGAAAGAGCCGGTGATTTAGCCGCTATTTTAACTAATCTTGAAAACAATGATGTCTTGTTTATTGATGAGATTCATCGTTTAAACCGCACAGTTGAAGAAATTTTATATCCAGCAATGGAAGATTTTAAGTTAGATATCATAATAGGAAAGGGGCCAAGCGCCCGCTCGCTTCGCCTTGATATTCCTCATTTTACTCTAATAGGCGCAACCACAAAAACAGGACTTATAACTTCTCCTTTAAGAGACAGATTTGGCATATTAGGAAGACTTGATTATTACTTTGAAGATGAATTAAATCAGATTATTCATCGATCCGCATCAATTTTGGGCGCTCCTTTGGATGAAGATGGCGCGTTTGAAATAGCCCGAAGATCAAGAGGAACTCCGCGAATTGCAAACCGGCTTTTAAAAAGAGTGCGTGATTATGCAGAGGTTAGAGAGGATGGGTGTATCACGTTTGACGTTGCAGGGAAAGCGCTGAATTTGTTTGAGATAGACAGAATGGGCCTGGACAGAATAGATCAAAAAATACTTTTAACTTTAATTGAAAAATTTAAGGGTGTCCCCGTCGGACTTAATACAATTGCTATGTCAATCGGTGAAGAGCCTGATACAATAGAGGATGTTTATGAGCCTTATCTTTTACAGCTTGGTTTTATTCAGAGAACTCCAAGGGGAAGGATGATTACCGAGCTTGGATGCAAGCACTTGGATATTGATATTAGTAAAATGGGGACAGCGCCCTTTTAAGGTCGCGTATATAATTGCATCTTTAGATAATAAATGGAGGTTCTCTATGAATACAAAAATAAGAATTGATGAAGTTCTGGAGAGAGTAACAAAAACTTCTAATGAAGAAGAACACAAGGAATTAATTAGACAGCTTTGCAGAATTTGTAGAGGCGGAGAGATTTATAATGATTTTCTGCAAAGCGGTAAATGGAAATCAAGAAATGCCTTAAGTGTTCTTGAAGATTTTGTTTACGATGAAGAAGAGTTGATGTTTGAAGAAAATAAAAACAAGGCATCTCAGTTTTTAAGATTGGCTCTTGAAGCTTATGAAAATCGGGATTTTAAATATCTGGCTGATGTAATGTCGAATTTCGCTATCGAATACGCAATCGAAGCCGCTGAGAATGAATTAGGTATTGATACTAAGAATATGACAATTGCGGATTTTTATTCAGAAATAAAGCCATCTTTGGGTAATCCTCTTTATACATTGAATTATTTTGCTGAGTCAGATCATTTTAAAAAAGAACGTGATGATAAATTTATTGAGAGAGAGCTGGCTCTTTTGACAGTTTGTTTTGAAAGTTTTTTCAATAATCTGGAAGATGAAAAACTAATAAGTTTATGCTGAAAAAACCGGCTTTTCTTGAATAAAACAGCTTTTTATGGTTTAATTTTTTTAATGTGTAAGAAATTATAAGATTCTGGGCAGGTTTGGGGACCTGCTCCCATCCGAGGTTAGCATCGGATCTTCTGACCCGATTCCTTTGTTTTAATATCATAAAAGAGAGACAAAAATGGATAAAAAAAATGTTATTTTAGGCGCGGTTGTTATATTAATACTTATGATTGGAGCTGTTTTGCTTTCAAAGAAACCTCTTTCTGAGAAGAAAGAAGAAGGTATTTTTATGCCGGGAACCCAGCCGGAAGCAATTTCCCTCGATCCCACAAGAAGATGTCTGCTTTGCCATGAAGACACAACGTTTAATAATGCCGCTGATTCTACGTGGAAAGGAAGTATGATGGCAAACGCGCAGAAAGATCCGCTTTATTTAGCAGCCTTGGCAATTGCTAATCAAGATATGCCAATGGCAGGTGATTACTGTATGCGTTGCCATACGCCAGTTGGATGGCTTGAAGGAAGATCTAAGCCATTTGATGCTTCAGGTTTAGTTAAAGAAGACTATACTGGCGTAAATTGTGATTTTTGTCATCGGATGATCGACCCTCTGTCGCAGGAGGGAAAATTAAACATCGATCCGGAAGTAACTGAATATGGAAACGGAATGTATGTAGTTGCTCCTGAGTCAACCACAAAAAGAGGTCCTTTAAGGGAAGCAATCTCAAACGGTCACAAAACAATGCATTCAGGATTTTTTAAAAAGGGAGAATATTGCGGTGTTTGTCATAATGTGACAAATCCTGAAAATGGTCTTGCGGTTGAAAGAACCTACGCTGAGTGGGAAAAAAGCTGGTATGCATCGCAGGGAGAAGCGGGTAGTTGTCAATCTTGTCATATGAAAAAATTAAAAGGGTACGCAAGTGGTCCTTACTTAAAAACAAATGCTCCCTTGCGTGATAATTTATCATCCCATGACTTTGCCGGGGGAAGCGCCTGGATTCAGGACACCCTGCCGCTTTTATGGAAAGACGCTGACTCGAAATCTTTACAGGCAAATAAAGAAAAAAGTTTGAAAAACCTCAAAGAAGCCGCAAAAGTTACGGTAAAAATTCTCTTCAAAGATAATAATGTAATTGCCAGAGTGAGGGTTTATAACAAAACAGGACACAAACTTCCCAGCGGTTACCCTGAAGGAAGAAGAATGTGGATAAATCTGAAAGCTTTTCTTTCAAATGATAGATTGATGTACGAATCAGGAGAATATGATTTTGAGAATGCTGTTTTAAAGAAAGACGATCAATTGAAAACCTACGAGATACATCAGGGAATAAAAGGAAAAGGCGCAACTTTCCATTTTGTTCTTAATGATTACATTGTTAAAGATAACCGTATTCCTCCCAAGGGATTTTTAAATTCTGCTTTTGAAGAAGTTGGAGCGGCGCCAGTGGGATATAAATACAATGATGGACAGTATTGGGATGACACTTACTACAAATTGCCTTCAAAAACAGATCGTGTAAAAGTCACACTTTATTATCAATCTGCTTCGAAAGAATATGTGGAATTTCTGGCTTCCAAAAATAAATCTGACGAATGGGGTAAGAAACTGTTGGAAGTCTGGAAAAAAACAGAAAAATCTAAACCAGTAGAAATGGCAACTGCGACAGATTCATTTAAATGATTCTATTCTTCCTGTTAACTATTTCTACTTTTTTTAACTCATAAATCATTTTGCCATTGTCATGCAGAATCAGATAATGGGGTTTTTCTACTGAATACCAGCTTTTATACATTGTTTTTCCAAAATTATATTCAACTTTAAAAGTTTTGTAACGTCCGGCAGGTACTTTTATTTTTTCCATAGACACTACTTTCGCGGTTACTTCGAATTTTTGACCAAATGACGGCCAGACTTCAGTAAACTCAGCTTTTTTACCAACCACGATAGGAAGATTTCTTAAAAGATACAAAACTTCACCAAAATCATAACTATCCAAGGGAATTTTTAAAGATTTTTTTCTCTCCCCCATGGGTGTATTGTAGGTTATATTAACAGTTTCGTGTTTGCTATAATCCGCGGTAAAATTGAATTGACCTTGCTCGTTTGCGATATAAACAGTAGTGGAGATTGGCTTTAAATTGCTTTTTATCTGGCTTACAGCGTAACTATTTAATCTGCCCGGAATTAAACCCCTGTTTGAAAAAACATAAATATCTTTATCCTCAAATTGTTTTTTTTCAATCAGAAAAACAGCCGTGCCAATCTTTTCACCATTTTCTTTTAAAATATAAGTAGCTTTTTCACCATCTTTCCAGCTTGGTTTTTTAAACGTCATTGTTTTGCAGCCAGCTAAAAGAAAAGGTAAAATTAACAGTAATGATATTGCTTTTTTATTCATAGAACATATCCTTTCAAAGGAATATTTAATATAAAATATAGCAGATAAGTTTATTATCAACAAGAGAAGCAAAGGATTCTATAATGAGCTTGAAGATGTTCTTGCACACTTGCTGTGCGCCATGTCTAATCTATCCATATAATGAATTGTTAAAAGAAAACTATCAAATCGTTTCTTATTATTATAATCCTAATATTCATCCTTATTCTGAGTTTGAGAAACGATTAAAGACGCTTGAAGATTATTGTTTAAATAATAACATCAGGCTTCAGAAAGGAAATTATGATATTCATCAATATTTAAAGAAAATAGTTGAATTTACAACAGAAGAAGAAAGATGTCGGATTTGTTATTCAATCAGACTTGAACAAACGGCAAAAACCGCGCGGGAAAACGGTTTTAAATTATTCAGCACGACAATTCTGGTTAGTCCGCATCAGAAACACGAGATGGTAAAAGAAATAGGCGAATTTGTTGGTAAAAAGTATAATTTAAAATTTGTTTATAATGATTTCAGAAGAGGATACAGGGAAGGCGTTTTGAAATCCAAAGAACTTGGAATGTACCGGCAAAAATATTGCGGATGTCTTTTTAGCGAAATGGAAAGATGAAATTTTTATGAAAATAAGCGAATTTGATTATCAGCTTCCCAAAGAATTAATTGCTCAAAAACCAGTTGAGCCGCGTGATGTTTCTCGATTAATGGTGATTGATAAAAAAAGATCAATCATTGCGCATTCATTTTTTAAAAATCTGACAGACTACTTGAAAAAGGGAGATTGTCTTGTCTTAAACAATACCCGTGTTTTTCCGGCAAGATTGTTTGGTTATAAAAAAACAGGCGGTGCCGTTGAGCTTTTGCTTATTTCTGAAGAGGACAAAAACCACTGGAGGGCTCTTGTCAAACCGGGCAGGCAGCTTCCCGTGGGGACCGAAATAATCTTTGATGACGGTTTGCTTTACGCCAGAATTGAAGAAAAACTGGAAGAAGGAGAAAGAATTATTTTATTTAGGTTTGACGGCGATTTCAATCATATTTTGAAAAGCATAGGAAAAATTCCTCTTCCTCCATATATCCATGAAGAATTGTCCGACGAAGAACGTTACCAGACTATCTTCTCGCGGGAAGAAAAATCAACCGCTGCGCCAACCGCAGGTCTTCATTTTACTCCTCAGTTGCTTAATGAAATAAAAGAAAAAGGTGTTTGTATTGCTGAGATAGATTTAAAAATCGGACTAGACACTTTCATGCCAGTGAAGGTTGATAATATTAAAGAGCACAAAATGCATTCTGAATATTTTAAGCTGGACAAAGAAACTGCTTCAAAGATCAATCGAGCAATTAAAAAGGGAGGAAGAATAGTTGCAGTAGGAACCACAGTGGTTCGAACATTAGAGACAGTCAGTTGTTTATCCGATTTAAAAAAAGAAATAAAAGCAGACGAAGGCAGAACTAATTTGTTTATTTATCCGGGCTATAAATTTAAAATAGTCGATGTTTTAATAACTAATTTTCACTTGCCGCGATCGACATTACTGATGCTGGTTTGCGCTTTTGGCGGCAAGGATTTAATTATGAAAGCCTACGAAGAGGCAATTAGTAAAAATTACAGATTTTTCAGCTTTGGTGACGCAATGCTGATCTCTTAACCTTTCCTTTTTCTTCTGACTTTTCGAGATTTTTTGATTGTTCTTTTTCTTTTGACTTTTTTAATTGTTTTAATTGAATTTACAGAGTTAATCTGAAGTGGATTTGCTTTGGAATTTAAGATTACTGTTGGTGTAACCGCTGTTATTTCATTAATTACTCTTATAATCTGAGTCTGCTTATCAAAGTTTGGAGAATCATAAGTTACTTCATAGAGACCGGCGGGAAGGTATCCAAATAAGAAATTTCCGTTTATGTCAAATATTAACAGTGTATGTTTCGCTGTTTCTTATGGGTTTTCGCGGAATAATCGCGACAGAATTGAACATATAACTTGATGATGTGTTTCCTAAGAATATAGAGTCAACAGTCTGTCCGTTTGAGTCTTTAATTTCTGCTTCTGAAATATTTATTTCTTCACTTGTAGAAAAAGTGGCAGTGATGGGGTAACCAACAGGATAATTTGTGTTTGGGAGCGGATCGGGAATCTCCCGTCCATCAAAAAAAATTGGAACATTATTCTGATTTGGAACAGGATAGACAACAATTTTATTGCTTTTGTTTATGTCCAAAAAACCTATTTCAAACACATCAATTGTTCCTATACTAGGACCGATTCCATAACCAAAATCTATTGCGTCTGGATGAATTAATGGGAATCTATGAAAAACACTGTTAATTAAATCATCTACCGAAGCCGTGGGGTCTGCGAGAAAATGAATTTCTTCTACAACGCTATTCTTATATCCAAAAAACAAGGCTCTATCTGAAGGAGTGGCTCCGACAAATCCTGTCATACCTTCCTTTTCGTTGTGTGTGCCAATTCCATTTAAATCAGGATTATCTTTATTTGTCAGAATATAGTTGGCGTGGGCGTTCGCTGATTGATTGAGTAAATAACTTGGGGACAGGAGAGGAGTTTCTGTTTTGTTTCTATAATAATTTACTCTGTCGAGCGCCTGTTGTTGGTGAATTGTTAATCCAAAAGTTGTTTGAGGAAAAAAAAGTGTAAAAATTAAAAGATTTATGATGAAGAATGAAAAATTTTTTCTCATTATTCTCTCCTTGGAGGGATTAGGTGTATTTATTTTAACAAAAAAGATTTTTAATTCAATCAGACTTTAGGATGATTTTTAAGTAGGACTTTTTGCTTATAGATTCAGGATGATGTAGACTATTTCTAAGTCTGAAGACCTAGGTCTAAATCAAGTCACAGATCACAAGACACAAGTGAAGAAAAGATAACAAAAAAAGGAGAAATTTTGAGTTTTGAATTTGAATTAATAAAAAAAGACAATTCAACAAAAGCAAGAATTGGAAAAATAAAGACTGCTCATGGTGAAATAAATACACCTGTGTTTATGCCGGTTGGCACAAAAGCCGCAGTTAAAACAATCACCTCTGAAGAACTAGAGGAAATCGGAACTGAAATAATTTTAAACAACGCCTATCATTTATTTTTACGGCCGGGCACAGAAATAATTAAAGAATCAGGCGGACTTCACAAATTTACGAATTGGAAACGACCTATACTTACAGACAGTGGTGGTTATCAGGTTTTTAGTCTCGGAGAAACACTTAAAGTAACCGATGATGGTGTTTGGTTTAAATCAATAATCGATGGCTCTTCTCATTTTCTTGCTCCGGAAGATGTAATCAGAATAGAAGAAGATTTGGGCGCTGATATAATTATGGTTTTTGATGAATGCGTTTCATATTCTGCTTCTTATGAAGAAGCTGGTAAGGCTGTGGAAAGAACAACAAACTGGGCGTTAAGATGCAAAAATTCACATAAAAGTGACAATCAGTCGCTTTTTGGAATTATACAGGGAGGATTTTTCGAAGACTTGCGCGTAAAAAGCGCGAATGAAATAGTAAATCTGGATTTTTCAGGATACGGAATAGGCGGTTTAAGTGTAGGTGAACCCAAAGAAGTAATGTATCAAATGCTTAAATGCACGATTCCTTTAATTCCAGAAAACAAACCGCGATATTTAATGGGCTTAGGTGATCCGGTTGGAATAGTTGAAGAAGTGGCCGAAGGTGTTGATATGTTCGATTCAGCGCTTCCTACAAGAATTGCAAGAAACGGAACAGTTTTTGCCGGGAAAGGACGTCTGAATATCCGAAACAGTGAGCATGCAGATAATTTTGTTCCACTTGATTCGTCTTGTAAATGTTACACTTGCAGTAATTATACCCGCGCCTATTTAAGACATTTATATATGTCAAGCGAAATTCTTGGATTAAGGCTGCTCACCATTCATAATCTTTATTTTATTATAAAATTGATAGAGAAGCTTCGATTGAGTATACTTGAAGGAAGGCTTGAAAGTTTTGTAGCTGAGTTTAAGTTGAAGTATATTACGTAGGACGTGAGGCGTAAAAAGTGAAGAGTGAAAGGTGAATGGCTTAAATAACAAATTACAAAATCCAAATGTCAAAGAAATGTCAAAAGATTTAATGTCAAAAGATTTACTATTTGAGCTTTGGGTTTTATTTGAACTTTGGCATTTGAGCCTGAAAGGGGATTTAAAGTTTTGTTAACATTATTTTATTTAATAGTCTTTTTGGTAATGTTTTATTTCATTGTTTATCGTCCTCAGCAAAAAAGAGTAGCCGCCCATCAGGAATTGATTGAAGAATTGAAAGTTGGAGATGAAATAATTACAGCCGGCGGAATTTATGGTATTATTAAGTCTTTGGAAGAAGATTTTTTGATTTTGAGCGTTGCCGAGAATGTAACCTTAAAAATTTCAAAAAGAGCTGTTGCGATACTGAACAAAAAACCTGAGAAAGAGAG
>JACQXZ010000026.1:0-11075 GCA_016208465.1 Actinomycetota bacterium | reverse complement strand
GATGCTTAATAATGTTACTTTAGAAGAAGTTAAATCAGACCCTGAAGTAATTGCTTTTATAGAGCAGGCAGATAAGTTTATTGAAGCGATTGGTTATACAGAACACGGGTTCAGACACGCGAGTCTGGTGGCAAACATTGCTCAGAATGTAATGCTTAGACTATCATATTCACAGCATCAGGCTGAACTTGCGGGAATCTCTGGTTATCTTCATGATATAGGAAACGTAATAGGACGGGAGACTCATGGTGTTTCAGGAGCCCTTATCGCAAGAGATATTCTTAAAAAATTAGGTCTTCAGCCTGCGGATATAGCGCTGATTATGAGCGCTATTGGAAATCACGAAGAGGAGTATGGCTGGGCAACCAATGAAATTTCTGCCGCCTTGATTTTGGCAGATAAATCAGATGTTCATATGACAAGGGTTAGAAATCTTGACCCGTCTGCTTTTGATATCCACGACAGAGTTAATTATGCCGCTAAAAAATCTTTTTTAAGAGTTAACGAAGAAGAACGTCTTATTACGCTGGAGATTGAAATTGATACGGAGATTAGTCAGGTAATGGAATATTTTGAAATATTTTTATCAAGAATGGTTATGTGCCGTCGTGCCGCTGAATATTTAAATGCTAAATTTAGTTTACTTATCAATGAAAATAAGCTTTTGTGACGACAACAAACCGTCATTTCCGTGCACAGACTGGGTTACAATGTAGTTGCCTAATTTATCAGGCGGTATAATAGCGCTCAATGAATTGAGCAACTACAATATATTTAGCATATCCATTATAAAAACAGAAAGGGAGGAAGTTTAATTGTCGAATAAGCAGAAATACACTTTGGCGATTATATTTGTTTTACTAATGGCTGCTGGTTCTATAACACTTTTGATTATTCAGCCGCCAAGATTAGGTTTAGATTTAAGAGGCGGTATGAATGTTGTTTTAACAGCCAAAAGCAAAAAAGGAGCGCCTGTTACCAACCAATCAATGGATCAGGCTCTTTATGTGATTGAACAGCGAATAAATAAACTTGGTGTTTCCGAACCGGAAATTAGTCGTCAGGGTGAAAGAAATATTTTAGTTCAGCTTCCGGGTATCAAGGACACCAGTAAAGCGCTTGAGATTATTGGGAAAACCGCTCTGCTGGAGTTTAAGGAAGTTTTAAAGACAGAAAAAGACAGATATGTTTTAGGTACGACTCTTATGACAGGGAAAATGCTTAGCGGCGCTCAGGTTGGTTATGATAATTATAATAAACCCAAAGTTGAAATGACATTCACCAAAGAAGGAGCGGTAAAATTTGAAGAAATTACCGGAAAACTAAAAGGCAAGCAACTAGCGATTGTTTTGGATGGCAAGGTAATGTCTGCTCCAAATGTCAGAGATCAAATCAGCGGAGGAAACGCGGAAATAACCGGTAATTTTACAATTGAGGAAGTTAAAAAACTTGTTCTGGTTTTACAAACCGGAGCTCTTCCTGTTCAAATGGAAATCTCGGAAAACAGAACGGTTGGTCCGACTCTTGGACAGGAATCATTAAAGGCAGGCTTGTTTGCTGGAATAATTGGTTTTGTGCTAGTTGCTTTATTTATGCTTCTTTTTTATAGAGTTTTTGGTATTATCACATGGTGCTCACTCTCCATTTTTGCCATTCTTCTTTTGGGTTTACTCTCGCTGATAAACCAGATTCTTGTCACATCAGGCTCCGCGGGAATTAGTCTGACCTTACCGGGCATTGCTGGTATTATTCTTATGGTTGGTGTTGCCGCTGATTCAAGCATAATTATTTTTGAAAGAATAAAAGAAGAAGTAAGAGAAGGTAAAACTATGAGAACTGCGATGGATACTGGTTTTTCTCATGGATTCAAAACATTTCTGGATGCAGATTTAGTTACATTTATTACTGCCGCGGTACTGTTTTTTCTTGGCATAGGAACCGTTAAAGGTTTTGCGTTTACTTTAATGCTGGGTATTATTTGTGATTTGTTTATCTCATTTTTCTTTACCCGGGCAGTTTTAGGTTTGCTTGGCAGATTAAAATTTTTCAATAATCCTGTCTTGATAGGAGTAAAGGGGGTAAAGACTGATGAAGTTTAATTTTATGGATAAAAAACCAATCTGGTTTTCTCTGTCAGGCATTTTTATTATCATCAGCATTGTGGCTTTAATTTTTAAAGGATTAAATTTTGGTATTGAATTTAAAGGCGGTACGCTGTTTGATTTAAAATTTAAAAAATCAGCCACCGCAGAAGATGTCAGAAAAGTTTTAAAACCACTTGGATTAAGTGGTAGCATCGTTCAGCCAATTTCTAAAACTGAGATGTTAATCAAAAGCAAAAGCCTGTCAAAAGAATTGCAAAAAAATCTTTTAGACGCATTGAGATCTAAAATCGGAATTAAAGAAATTCGTTATATTCAAAACGTTGGTCCCGGCTGGGGCGCTCATATAACCAGAGCGGCTGTTACTGCTTTGATTCTTTCCCTTGGTTCTCTATTGATATATATAAGTATCCGTTTTGAATTTAAGATGGCTGTTTCAGCGATTCTGGCTTTATTTCACGATATTTTAATTACAATAGGTGTTTACGCGCTAGTCGGCAAAGAAGTTACTCCTAATACAATTGCGGCGCTTCTTACAATTTTAGGGTATTCACTCTATGACACAATTGTTGTTTTCCATAGAATATTGGAAAATTCAATTAGATTAGGCAAAAGAACTTATTCTATGATGGTTAACGATTCAATTAATCAGGTTCTTGTAAGATCACTTAATACTACTCTTACCACATTACTTCCAGTAATCGCGCTTCTTTCTTTTGGGGGAGAAACTCTTAAAGATTTTGCGTTCGCTTTATTTGTCGGAATTACTTCAGGCGCATATTCATCTATATTTACAGCAAGCCCAATTCTTGTAGTCTGGAAAGAAAGAGAACCAAAATATAAATCTTTACGCAAACGAGTTGAAAGAGGCAAATAAGTTTGTTACGATGAAAAATATAGTTCTTTTGTCTGTAGTCTGTAATCTGTAGTCTGTAAAAAGGAGTGTTTTAAATGAAAGACGTCAAGGATATTATTGAAAAAAGCATTTTGACAACCGTAGGAATTGGATTGTTGGCTTTCGAGAAAGTTGACGCGTTGATTAAGGAAATGGTTGATAAAGGAAAGATTATGCCTGAAGAAGGGAAGCAATTTTTAGAAGATTTTACTAAACAGGTTGATCAAGAAAAAGAAGAACTAAAAAGCAAAATAGATGATACTGTTCATTCTGCTTTATTTCCTTTTTGATGAAATTCCTATAATTGCAAAATGAAAATTGCAAATTTTAAAATGCAAAATATAAAATGGGTAATCCTTATTTTTCAATTTGCATTTTTCAATTTAAAATTTACAATTCAAGTTAGCGAACGAAGTGCGCCTAACTTGTTCAGGGAGATGTAAAGAATGAAAGTCACCAGTATTAGGAATTTTAGAGATAAAGCAACAACTTATTTCAAATCAAATGAGCCTGTTTTGGTTACTAAATATGGTAAAGTTACAGGTTTGTATCTTCCGCTCGAACATGCTGAAAGTATCCCTCTAGAGGTAAAAAAGGAGCTCTTGGAAAAATTTGGAGAGTATTTGAGCCGTACCCTTGAAGCAAGAGGCGTTAAGGAGGAGGAAGTTATTGGCGATTTCGAAGTCTTTAAAAAAGATCGTCGCCGACGCTAATGTTATTCTCTCAGCCATAATTGGAAAAGGCGCTTTGAAAGTCTTTACCGAAACCTCTCTAGAAATTGTTACCACTCAATTTAATCTTCAAGAAGTTAAAGAGTACTTGCCTAAACTTGCAGCCAAATATGGACTTGAAGAAGAAATTCTTCAAACTCAGCTAAAACTGCTTCCACTAAAGGTTTATGAAGCCAATTTTTATAAAGATTACTTGGGAAAAGCAAGCAAAAAGATATCTCAACGTGACCCAGAAGATGTTGATGTTTTAGCTTTGTCTTTAACAATTGGTGTTCCAATTTGGAGTAATGATAAAGACTTTAAGAAGATTGGATAGAAGTATTTACTACTGCCGAACTTCTTGTCAAACTAGGTTTGTAGAAGTTGACTGACGACAAGACTATCATAAGTCCTAGGACAGTCCTATAAAAGTCCTATATAAAAATCATACTATATTCCTATTGTAAAATTTTTGATTAATCTTTATAATAAAATCCGGCAGGCGGGAATCCAGAAATATTTGAAATAGAAACGTTGCAGTAAATTGTAGCAAGTTCAATCGAGTGTGGTCTATATGAATGTTCAAGCAACACGGATAGAGAAATTACTAAAAACACCGCTTGTTTTTTTTCAGACTGCCGGGCATAAGAAAAAATTCTGGTTCATTAGTATTGTTATTTTATTTGTTATAATAATTATCCTCGGTCTTGGTAAAAAAACCAGACAAACTTTCCTCACTAAACAGAAAAAGAAAACCTTCACAGAAGGAATGAAATATTTTCAGAAAGGCAAGTTTAATAAAGCTATTTCTGATCTGAAAAAGACAACAGAGCTTGATCCCAAAAACGCTAAAGCCCATCTAAATTTAGCCCAAAGCTATGAAGCAACCAACAAGCTGGATAAAGCAATCAAATCCTATCAAACCTCTTTAAAAATTAACCCCAACCAACCCGAAATTCTCTACAATCTGGCAATCATTTATAAATCACAAGGAAAAATTAAAGAAGCCATCGCTGGACTTGAAAAAGCAATTAAGTTAAGAAAAGATTTTGTCGCTGCCCGACTGATTTTGGCAGAGTTGTATATTCAACAAGGACAGAAACAAAAAGCAGTTGAGCAATATCAGGCAGTAATCAAAATGGAGCCTTTTGGAACAGATTTGGCTGAGATTGAGAAGAGGCTTGAAGAGTTGAGGTAGTGGCCAAAAACTGTAGTTGCCTGATTTATCAGGCACAAGGCAAAAGCCCAACAGTTTATCTGTGGTTTAAAAGGGGAGTTTTCGGAGACGGACTCTGTTTTCTTCAAAAATGGCAATTGCTCCTTTTTTCAGCTCAGGAGCAATTTTAGAGAGATTTTTATCGAGAAGATTATTGATAGTTATAGGGCGATTATTTCGAAGTCGGAAGATAATGACCGAAGGCAAAGCTGATTTTGAAAGAGCTACAATGGAGGCAAAATCAAGATCCATGGTAAGCAAAATTCTTTTTTCAGCAATGGCTAACTTGGCAATATCCTTGTCTTTGGCTCTTCCCATATTTAAATCAAGGAGATGAAGGGCGTTATGACCTTTGGATTGAAGGTGTTTAACTGTAGAGCGGGAGATGGGCATATCAGCCAAAAAACGCATCAGGCGCTCTTTGTCGGGATGATGCGCTCTTCGGTAGCCCATGCAGCATACTCAAGAGCCTCTTTGATATCTTCTGATTCTAAGGCTGGATATTCTCTAAGAATTTCTTCAACTGTCATTTCTGCTGCCACCAGTTTAACTACTGTGGCTACTGGAATTCTTAAGCCTCGAATACAGGCTTGCCCGCCCATCACTTTGGGATCAAAGGTTATTCTTTTAAAAGCCATCTATTCCACTCCTTCCGATGATTTCTACCATTATCATAGACTTTTATCAGGGGATGGTCAATATAAAAGCTCCATAAATGGAGCAACTACAGGAAGGATGAAAAATGTAGTTGCCTGATTTATCAGGCCATAAGAACTGTAGTTGCCCAATTTATTGGGCAAAAGGAGCGAAAGAATGCGAGGAGTCATAACAAAAGTTCGTATCTGGTTGGTTTAAAAGAAGTCATTGAAAAAGCTATTGAAAGAATTGTTCAAGTTAATGGTGTAGAGATTGATTATTGGACTGCTATGCCAAATCATTTACATCTGATTTTAACATTGAGTGATTGTGATATAAGTCTGGGTGAAATTGTTAGGAGATTTAAGGCCATAGTAAGCAAAGAAGCTGGTCTTAAAGTTTGGCAACCAAATTATTACGAACATGTTATCAGAAACGACCAAGCTTTGATGAGAATTCGGCAATACATTCAAAATAATCCTTTGGAAGAAAAGATAGAATTTGAACAATTTTACAAGTAGTCGCCTGATTTATCAGGCAAAAAGTAGTTGTCTGGTTTTGACTTGATTTGTAGTCGCCCGATTCATCGGGCAAATGGCTCCATAAATGGAGCAACTACAGGAAGGATGAAAAATGTAGTTGCCTGATTTATCAGGCCATAAAGATTCATAAGTGAAGTAACCACATAAAACGAAAGCGAGGAGTAATGTTATGAATAGTAAGGTAATAAATTCTATAACTCGGGGGGCACAGGAGCAATATTGACGTTAATGATAGCTATTTTAGCTATTAGCTTTGTTTTACCTACATTTGCTTCTGCTGCTGATTGGCAGCAGGTCATGATGGTTTTGGCAATAACGCCAACTTTAGAACAAGACCAATGGTCAACTTCAACGGCTATATATATGCTGAAGCAAGCAATAACTCTGGTGCTCAAGTTTGGCGCTCATCTGATGGCACTAATTGGTCGCAAGTTACTTCTTCCGGTTTTAATGATTCCAACAACACAGTCATCCATTCTCAAGCAATCTTTAACGGATATCTTTATCTTCCCACTGAAAACAATATTACTGGTACTGAAGTCTGGAGAACAGATGGGACCACCTGGACTCAAGTAAATATAGATGGTTTTGGTGATTTAAACAATATACAGGCAAGAGCATTAGGTATTGAGGGTGGCTACCTTTATTTTGGTACGCATAATGAAAAAACTGGGGCTGAAGTCTGGAGAACAGATGGGACTACTTGGGAACAAGTAAATAAAGATGGTTTTGATGATATCAAAAACTTTAAGATCGTACCGGGTCTTACCTATGGAGGTTACGTCTATGCTGTGACCAAAAACAACAATACCGGCGCTGAAGTTTGGCGTTTCAATCCACAAATTTTTGATCCCCAAGATACTCAGACGGCTTGGGAGCAAATTAATGTGGATGGCTTTGGTAATGTCAGCAACAATGGCAGCGCTCCATCTGTCTTTAAGGGAAAACTATACGTTGGAACCCAAAATAATACAGGAGGAAGTATATATCGTTATAAAGGAAATCTAAGCGATCCTATCGATCCTGCAAATTGGGAACAAGTTGCTTCCTCTGGAATTAACGATATTGACAATATTGCAATTATGTTAACTCCAGGAGTAGTAACCGACACACTTTATGCTGGGGCAGCGAATTTTATTGATGGCTCTAAAATCTTCAAGACAACAGACGGAGACAATTGGACACAAATTAGCACGGGCGGCTTTGGAGATATCAACAATATCAGCGACATCTGGCCTTGGTTGATTGATAATGGTTATCTCTATGCCGGGACAGTAAATTCTGTAACAGGTGGCGAAATTTGGGCATTGCAACTTGATGCTACTTCACCCACTACTCCAACTAATCTTAACGCTATTCCTATGAGTTCATCTCAAATAAATCTTTCATGGAATGCGTCAACCGATAACATTGGTGTTACCGGCTATAAAATCTACAATGCAGATAACAATGCTGAAATTGCAACCACTGCTTCAACTTCATATTCTCATAGTGGTCTTAATTCTGATGCTACTTACAGATATTATGTTAAAGCCTATGATGGAGCGGGAAATCTATCTGGCTCCAGCAGTACTGTTTCAGCTACCACTTACAAAGCTCCTGTTTCTACATCAACAGGTACAGATGTGCCAGCAAGCTTAGGAAACAATGTTAACCTAAACTTTGATCAGGTAACTGGTTCTGGCACAACTTCGGTTACAGTATCTACAACTGCGCCTGCGCCTTCACCAAGTGGATTTAACCTTCTTGGTTTATATTATGATGTTTCTACAACAGCCACTTTTTCGGGAAAAATCAGGGTGACATTCCCTTACGATGAATCTCAGGTTACTGGAGCAGAAGCTGACTTAAGATTATTCCATTGGGAAGGTGGAATCTGGAAAGATGTAACTGTTCTTCCGGTGGATACGGCAAACAATCTTATAACAGGCGAGGTAACATCACTTTCACCGTTTAGCGTAGGAAGTCCCAGTGGTTCGGGCGGTTCGGTTCCTTCAACCGGCTACAACACTTATTGGCTGTTAATCGTTGGTATTTCTTTGATGATTGGAGGAGGGCATTTACTGTTAAGGGAAAAGAGGTTTAATTGAAAATCGAGAAAGAGGAAAGTAGTATTTAGTCCAGTCAGCTATGCTACTTTCCTCCCATTCTTGATTATATATCCATAGAAATTGGTTGGTCGAGCTTCCGCCAATGCGGATAGAGGAAAGATATGTAATTCCAGTTTTCAAGTCGTACTTTGCCAAATCAATCCAATATTTGATATCTTGTTCCATTCCGCTCCCTATGCTTATCAACACTCCAGTTGTTTCTATCTAACACAATAATACCATAATTCTATAATTTTATATTATTTTCCTTTCTTTGTTTTGAGAAGTCCGCTTTCTAGCCCAGTTTAGCCACAGGCTATATAACGCGCTATTGATCATCGCAACTTCTCTGATGATTTAGCAAAGGATGTCTGGTTGAGGAAAAATAAAAGATTGGTATAATTTAACCAAAGGGAATTATCCGACAGCGGGCGAATATTAACCCAGATACCTTGTTTGCCCGGAGATAAAGAATGATAATTCCAAAATGGAGAATAAAGAAGAGAAGCGTCAGACGTCTTTGCAAAATTGCCGAGATTGCCGCAAGGCATGGTCTTGGTTACTGTGTGGAAATTTCAGGATTTAAACAATTGTTGTCAAAAAAAGAGCGAAAACGAGAGCATAAAAGACCACCTGCTGAAGCTCTGGCTGAAAAACTTCGTCTATTTTTAGAAGATTTAGGTCCCACTTTTATAAAGATAGGGCAACTGCTAAGCGTTAGACCGGATTTAGTCCCTCCCGAAATCATCTTTGAGTTAGAAAAACTTCAGGACACCTGCCCGCCTCTTGATTTCTCAGTTGTAAAAAGAGAAATTGAGCATAGTTTAAATAAGAAAATTGAGGATGTATTTTCATACATCGATCCAGAACCCCTTGCTTCCGCCTCGCTTGGTCAGGTTCACAGAGCCGTTTTAAAGGAAAACAACAATCCTGTTGCGGTAAAAATTCAGCGGCCGGGAGCAAAAAGAATAATTGATTCAGATTTAGACTTGCTTTTTACCCTTGCAAGACTGCTAAAAAAAAAGTTAAAGCTGTTTTTCGATCCCATTTTCGTTGTCCAGCAATTTGCTGATTCTTTGCATCAGGAACTGGATTATCGAATCGAAGGCCGCCACGCAGACAAATTCAGATTTAATTTTCGCAGTGATCCCCTGATAAAAGTCCCTCTTGTGTATTGGAAATATTCCACTGGAAAAATCTTAACTATGGAATACATTGAAGGAACAAAATTAACCGATCTCGCAACTCCCGAAGCCGCGGGAATTGATACTTTCTTTATCGCAAAGCATGGAGCCGAAGCTTTTATGAAACAAGTTTTGGAAGATGGTTTTTTCCATGGCGATCTTCATCCGGCAAACATTATGATCACTAAAGATGGAAAAATTGCTTATCTTGATTTTGGTATTGTTGGTGAAATTGAAGAAAGAGATAAAGAAATAATAACCATTTTGGTTTTAATGATTATCAAGCAGGATATGGATGAAATTGTCAAACAAATTCAAAAGCTTGGCGTTGAAATTTCATCGGAGCAGGTTACCTCAATGAGAGGCGACTTAAAAGGAATTCTTGACAGATATTATGGACGAACACTTAAGGAACTTAGAATTGACATAATCGGGAAAGAATTTTTATCAGTAATCTATCGTCATAAAATTAAAATTCCCGAAAATTATGCGCTATTAGTCAAAGCTTTAATTATCTTAGAAGGAGTAGGAAAACAGATTTATCCTGAATTCAACATTCTTGAAATAGCAAAACCATTTGCAAAAGAGCTGATAAAACGCCGTTATCCTCCCGGGAAAATCTGGGAAGAAAGTTATGAAATATTAAAAGAATACTCTCTTTATGCGGCAGGCTACCCTAAACAAATTCATGAGGTATTAAAGAAAAGCAGTAACGGAGAACTTGAGATTCGATTCAGGCATATCGGGCTGGAAGAAACAGTAAAACATTTTGATAGAATGGTTAATCGGTTGATAATCGGGCTTATTATCTGTTCATTAATTGTTAGCATAACTGCTTTGGCTCTTGTTCAAACGAATATTTTTCTTGAAACAATCTGGTTTATTCTTGCAGTCATTTTAAGTTTAATACTTTTTTATTTGGGATTTGTAAAAACTAGACACTAGACCCAAAAAATCCCCCGCTCACTTTGCTCGTTGCCCCCTTTACCAAAGGGGGCTTATGGGGATTTCAGGTATCTAATGTCTAAAGTCTTAATTTTGGAGGTGAAAGAATGATTGTAACAATCATACTGCTACTTATATTACTGTTCATTGTTATCTTTTCGGTTCAGAATTCACAAGTGGTTGTTTTTTCTTATTTGATTGGAAAAGCAAATATTTCACTAGCTGTTATTATTATAAGTTCTGTTCTGATGGGAGCGCTGTTAGTAGCAATAATTGATATTAAAAGAAGAGTTCAATTGCTTAAAGAGATAAACAAACAAAAAGCCTACATAAGAGATCTTGAAAATCAGTTGATTAATCAAAATTCTGAAGTCTAATGTCTAAGGTCTACAGTCTGACACGGGAGAACATTAATGCCGCCGGTTAAAGTTTGGAATAAAACAGAAATAGACAAAACAAATCAAGAGCGCTTGTCTCTTTCTTTAAACATTTCTCCTTTTTTAAGTTCACTGCTTTTAAATAGAGGGATAATAGATTCTCGAGAAGCTTTAAAATTTCTAAATCCTGATATTAATTATCTAAATGACCCATTTGAGCTTTCCGGGGTAAAAAAAGCTGTCGAAAGAATTGTTTGCGCGATTAATCAGGGCGAAAAAATTTGCGTCTATGGTGATTTTGATGTTGACGGCATTACAAGCACAACACTTTTGGTTTCAGCGATTAAAGATTTAGGGGGAGACGTTGATTATTATATA
>JACQXZ010000060.1 GCA_016208465.1 Actinomycetota bacterium | reverse complement strand
GGAATTGCCAACAAGTCTTACCTGACCGCCATCAAAGTATGAACTGGGACTGCCAGCCCATACTTCAATTCCCCAGGGCCAGACTCTTTTCCCGTTTGAGTCTGAAAAGGGATCGCCATAATATTCAACCGGTGAAAGATTATCGTGAGGCAGGTAAGCCCATATTTCTTTACCATCTTTATAGATTCTTCCATTAAAACCATCGTAGGTAAAAGCAAGATGGTGCCAATTTGTATCAATAGACTCGGGGCTTTGGATTAGATAATCCATTCCATTGATAACTTCAAAGTTAATTTTATTGTACCCATCTATAAATGCCCGCCAGCCACTTGAGTTATAAACCGATTTGTTGATAATGGTTTGAGGATTTCCAAGGGACGATAGTTTAACCCAAGCCTCAACTGTTAGCTAATCTTGCATATTGAGACTGTCAGAGTTTGGAACCTGCGCATAGTCGTCCAAGCCATCGAAACTTAAAGCTTGACCATATCTTCCTTGAGTCCAAGTGGCGCCATAGACAGTACCGTTGTTATTGAGTAATGATTTATCATAGGCAATCGAACCTGTTCCTTCGTCAAAAGGCCAGTAACCAACTAGGCTGAGGTCAGGTGGAAGAGCAAGTGCGATTTTAGAAGTGAAAAAAAGTGAGATTAAGACAAGAAAAACTAGTTTAACAGATTTGTTCTTCATGGTTACCTTCCTTTTGTCACTTGTTTTATTTTTGATATTTATTCTTTCCGATCACTCTTTTTCCTTTAAAGTTTTTAATAAAATATTACTTCGTCGAGTTCCTTTGCTATCAGACTAGGTCACAATTCCCATTATAGTTTAGTCACCCGCAACATATTGTAGTTGCTCAATTCATTGAGCTATATATACTGCCTGATAAATCAGGCAACTACATTGTGACCCAGTCTGTATGCCAAGACAACTTCCTGTGTCCACGTTTCACATTCTTAAACCCATAGCCCATTACCTATAACCTTTGTTATCTTATCTCTTTTCACCCAAGCTACAATCAATAACACAAAAGTGCCTAGGCTTAAAAATAAACCAGCTTTAAAGGAAAGCGGATCGTAAACAAACTTTATCAAATGAGATCCTTCAGATAAACCAACTGCCCTGAAAGTATAATTAACTCTATATATCTTTTCTTCATTACCATCAACAAAAACTTTCCAGCCCGGATAATAAGTGTCACCCAAAACCAGAAATCCTTTTTTGTTATTTGTTGTCTTTATTGTTACAGAGTTTGGTTCATACTTGACAACTTTAACTTTTGAATTAAAATTCCCGGAAGAATTAAACTTTAACGCTGATTTATCTTTTACAATAATCTCTTCTTTGAGATTAAAGGTTGAACTTCTTAATTTTTTCAAAATTCTTTTATCATTATTAATCAAAATTCCCTTATTTACAAAATAAGCGCGGGGAAGATAATCTTTATTTTCATAAATCGCAATATCATCTTTGTAAACTTCTTTTAATTTTAAATTCTGATTAAAATAAAAAGTTGCAAAGTCCAAATCTCCAAAGGCAGGTTTGTGCCCTAAGGATCTCACGCCATTTTTATACCTGTCTTTAGGCGTAGCCCAGACAGTAAATCCATTTCCCGGAAATGAATTGGGTGATTCAAGGAAAAAATAAAAAGTTTTATTTTTTGAATCTGGAATCGGAGAAAATTTAAAAATATGATAAGAATCATTTTTTATATCTTCAGGATTAACCTTAATAGTTACTAAATCAGGTGAATCAAAAGATGACTTAAGATGAAAAATCATAGGATAACTATTTTTTCTGTTATAAGTCGCAAGCTTTATATCTATTCTGCTTAAATTGTCATACCGGCTTATAAATGTCTGTCCGTGAGTGTTTGACCCAAAAATCTCACCGTAAGTCGCGTCTGACTTGCCCTGAAAAATATCTTTAATATCCTTAACACCCGGCCATTTTGGGTCAGTAATTATATATTTCGCGTTTAATAAATTAAAAAGACGGGGATAAACTGATCTGGTTAATAAAATATTTGAAGAAAAATATCCCATTGAATCTAAAAGTTTTTGATAACGCTCTGGAATTAAAGCATCGAATCCTCTTATCTCGGCAATTCCAAAAGCAAGCCCCAAATTAACCGGCATTGTTTCACCAAGACTAACTACCCTGAATAGTGATTTGTCTTTGCTTAAAAATTTAATTCCATTGGTGGAAGGAAAAACATTCTTTGGTTCCAAGGTGGGATTATAAAACATTCCAAAAACAAAAAGATCAAGAATTATAAGTAAAAAAGCAAGGAGTTTAAAAAGCAGATTTTTTGTCCTGCCCAACAAGAAAACAAGAAAAGCGCTTAAAAAAATCAAAAAAACAGCTATGTAAACTTTGCTTTTAACATAACTTAAAAATGGATCTCTTAAATAGCCTAAACTAATCTCATAATTCATAGCAATATAAATAAGAGAAACTAAAACAATGGAAATAAAAACCAAAAATACACTCAAAGAGAAAAATTCTTTCCTTTCTTTTCTAGCAAGAACCACGTCTATACCTATACCTGAAAGAATTGCGGCAGAAAAGGTATACATCAATAAAAAGCGGCTGTTTGAAGAAACTTTAAAACCGGGAAGAGCTGTAATAATATCATAAAGCAGGGGAGCCCGGTAAATCATCGCCAGACTAAACGCAGTTAAAAATGAAAAAAAGACAACTTCTTTGCTTTTTCTTTTAAACACAATCGCGATAAAAACAAAGAACAAAGATAAAATCCCCACATAACCAGTTGTTTCTGCAAAATTTACATTATTTCCTGTCCCCCAAAAATTATTCATCACCGGATTCCCGTAAAATTTAGGAACAAGCAAAGTAATGGCTGTTCGTCCGGGCAAAAAATAAGGATTGCTTTTAAGATTAATCCGACTGGCCAAACTCCAGCTTAATTTCAAATATTCCAGAAACGGAACTATCTGAACAGCGGCCAAAGTTGTGCCTAAGAATATAAATAAAAAAATAACCGCTAATAATTTGAATTTTTTTGTGTTATCGTCGGAACCGCTTCGCAGAAAATTCCACACCCTAAATAAAATAAAAAAGCATACAACTAACAGAATATGAAAAGAAGTTTCTATATGACCGCCAAAATACTGGATTGCTATCACAAATGACAAAAGAATAAAATAAATAACTTCTCTTTTTTTAACTGAAAGTTCCACCAGCAGGAAAACCAGCGGAAGCCAGATAGCCGCATTTGTAATAGGTGGTCCAACCCAGACAACCAGAAATCCTGAAAACATAAACACAACCGCTGAAAATAATGCGCCTGTCTTTGAAACAGAAAACTCCCCTGCAAGCAGATACATTGAAAAACCAGCAATAAACAACTTAACAATTGCCGCTATTCCAAAAGCATATTTTATTGGAATCAGATAAAAAATTACATTAAAAGGATAGAAAAAAGCAGACTGGTAGTTTGCTATAAAAGGAGTTCCGCTGGCGGAATAAGGATTCCAAAGCGGCAAGATACCTTCTTTTATTAATGAAACGGAATATTTCATCCAAGGATAAAACTGAAGAACCTGGTCGCTTAAAAGAGGATTTGATGGACGGATAAAACCTTTAAAGGGATAAGCCGACCATGGATAAAAATTATAGATTAAATCAGCCGGACTAAGCGCTTTGCCTAAAAAAACTACTTTCCAGAAGAAAACCAATGTCAATAAGAGCAAAAAAACTGCTGCCTGAATTTTTCCGTTTAAAAATCTTCCTTCTCTTAGTTTTTCATTATGTTTCATATATTATTTATCCCCCTTTTGCAAAGGGGGATTATAGGGGATTTTTAAATTATAAAACTATCGTTTAGAGAATTGAGGTCGCTTGCGTGCTTTTTTCAAACCGTATTTTCTTCTTTCTTTCATTCGCGGATCGCGAGTAAGCAGTTTTTCTTTTTTCAAATCAGGACGAAAGCTTTCATCAGCCACAACCAAAGCCCGCGCAATCCCGTGTCTAACAGCGCCAGCCTGACCCGATATTCCTCCGCCATAAACATTCACTTTAATATTAAACCTGTCAAGTGTGCCTGTAATCACTAAAGGTTTTTTGATTATAATCTGATAAGACTTGTTGTCAAAATATTCTTCCAGACTTTTTCCGTTAACTTCAAAACTGCGTTTAACTTCTCCTGAATCTGATTCTTTTTCAGATTTTACTTCTTCTTTAACAATTTCTTCTGATTCTATGTTTTGCAATTTTACCAACAAACCTTCCTTTAAATTTAGGATTCAAGGATTCTAGGGGTCAAGGGGTCAAGCAAAAACCTAAAACACTTGAATCCTTGAATCATCAACTCATTGAACCCTTTTATAATTAATAAGTCTACTGCTGAGACCTCCCCGAAACCGCATAAATAAAATGAAAATTCCTATCCATTCAAGTTATAAGTCACAAGTTGCAAGTCACAGGTGACCGACTTCTTTACTTGTGACCTTGTGACTTTGTGACCCATCCTGTATTACTTTCCACCTCACCATATCTCTACTTGTTTGGCTTGTAAGCAATAAAAATGAAAATTCCCATCCTATTAAATTACCTCTATTTTATGATTCTTGTGAGGATGTTTCTCACCTTTATAAACTTTAAGCTTTTTAGCCATTGAATCACCAAGACTATTATGGGGCAGCATTCCTCTTACAGCATGCTTAATTATAAATGTTGGATCCTTATCCATCATTCTGGCAAAACTTATTTCAGAAAGGCCGCCTATGTAACCTGAATGACGATAATAAATCTTTTGATTAAACTTGTTGCCGCTTACCTTTATCTTTTCTGCGTTAACAACAACTACATAATCACCCATATCAAGATAAGGAACATAATTAGTTTTGCTCTTGCCTTTTAAAATAGAAGCCACCTCTGTTGCCAAACGGCCTAGAGTTTTATCCGTCGCATCTAGCAAATACCATTTTCTATTAATATCTGACGCTTTCGTTGCATAAGTTTTCATTAATTTATCACCTAAAAATTTGTTTAACAAGACTTTATAATATTAAACTAATTAATATTTTCTGTCAAATTTTATAAACGACCGAAATCTTCACGTCTCACATTTTACATCTTACATAGTCAGACTATTGACAAAAAGAAACAAGCTATGATATAAATTTTTTATACATTCATACACAAAGAAGTGTAAAAAACCTATAATTTTGGACAAAGACGCCCAAAGAAGTGGCGTTTTTCTTTTTTATAATTTTATATTAAGAATATACAAAAGCGTATTCTGAACAAAGACGTTCTTTCCGCAATAATTTTTAATGCGAAAAGAAACGTCTTTTCTATTTATGAAACCCAATTAGGAGGTGACAAACAAGTTATAAGTCACAAGTTGCAAGTCACAAGTTCAGAGGACAGAAGCAAGAAGACAGAGGACAGACTAAATTACTTTCCACCTCACCATATCACTAATTGTTTGGCTTGTAAGCAATAAAAATGAAAATTCCTATGCTTTAAATTTAACGTGAGCCAAAAATTCCCGAACCAATTCTAACTAAATTTGCTCCTTCTTCAATGGCAACTTCAAAATCGTTAGTCATTCCCATAGATAAATAATTCATCTTCAAACCCTCAATCTCCTTCTTTAGTCTATGGAAAATATTCCTGACTTCTGCAAATAACGGCCGTGTATCTTCTGGTTCTTTGAAAAAAGGAGCAATTGTCATCAAGCCTTCAACGGATAAATTTTTAAAATAAAAACTCTCTTTTAAAAAATTAGCAATTTCATCGTAAGAAGTAAAGCCTTTTTTTGTATTTTCTTTATAAATATTAACCTGAACCAAAACCTTTTGGATTTTTCCTTCTTCTTCTGCGCACTTATTTACTTTCTCTGCCAGCTCGATGCTGTCAATTGAATGAATTAAATCAACAAACTTAATAATATGTTTAACTTTATTCTTCTGAAGATGGCCTATGAAATGCCACTTAACCCTGTCTCCTATCTGATTATATTTTTCAACTGCTTCCTGCGCCCTGTTTTCTCCGATTTCTTTTATTCCAAAAGAAATAGCTTCATTTATCCTTGAAACAGAAACACTCTTAGTCACAGCAACCAATTTTATATCCTCTGTTTTTCGTCCGGATTTGCCTGCCGCAACTCCTATCTTCTCCCTGATAATATCCAGATTATTTAAAATATCTGACATAAACTTCCTTTTATTCTACTTCCTTAAATTCTCCAGTCACCAAAAAGGTTACTCTCTCACCTATATCAACCGCATGGTCTGCTACCCTTTCAAGATAACGGCTTGCCAAAATCAACTCTGTTGCCTCTCCCATAAAATCTTCATCGTCCCTGCTTTTTTTAAGCTCTTTTAAAAAACGCTTATATAGATGGTCAATTGGTTCGTCTAAAAGAGAAAGACTGGTGGCAAGTTCAGCGTCTTTTTCATCAAAAGCCTGCAAACTCTTGTTTACCAGACTGCAACTAAGAGATCCCATTTCCGAAATCAAGTCAAGAAGAGTTTTTTCTTCTATCTGTCTGTTTAATCTCTTGGTAATCTTTGCAATGTTTAACGCGTAGTCTCCAATTCGTTCCAAATGAACTGTTATCAGTAAAACAGCATGAATTAATCTTAAATCTTTAGCCACTGGCTGCTGCCGGGCAAGGATGTGCATACTTGCTTCTTCGATATCTAAATTTAATTTGTCTACCTCGTCATCGCCAATAATAACCTCATCAGCCAGCTCGATATTTCCTTCAATTAAAGATTTAATGGATTTTGTTACCGCGGACACCGCAAGATCGCCCATTCTGAGTATTTCAGCTTGTAGTTCTTTTAGTTCTTCGTGAAAAGTTTTACGCATAAAGCCCCCTTGATTAAAATCAAGTCACAGGTCACAGGTTAAAAATTTCTTCACTTGTGACTTGTGTCCTTGTGACTTTGTGTCTTGTGACCTTGTTCTATCCAAATCGACCGGTAATATAATTTTCAGTCCGTTTGTCTGTTGGATTAGTAAAAATACTATTTGTTAGGTTGAACTCTATTAAATGAGCAGGTTGTCCGGGTTTCTCAGCCAGAAAAAAAGCAGTGTATTCTGAAACACGAGCAGCCTGCTGCATATTATGAGTCACAATAATAATAGTATACTTTGATTTCAACTCCTGCATTAAATCCTCAACTCTCTGGGTTGAAGCAGGATCAAGAGCCGAACAAGGCTCATCCATCAGCAATACTTCTGGCTCAACAGCTAAAGCGCGAGCTATACATAGCCGTTGCTGCTGCCCGCCCGAAAGTTCAAAAGCAGAATAATCAAGCTTGTCTTTCACTTCCTTCCATAGAGCTGACCGGCTAAGACTTTTTTCTACTATTTCATCTAACTTCTTTTTATCTTTCAATCCATGAATCTTAGGACCATAAGCAACATTTTCATAAATTGACTTTGGAAAAGGATTTGGCTTCTGAAATATTGTTCCGACACGTTTTCGTAATAACACTACATCAACTTTATTGTTATAAATATCTTCGCCATCAAGTAAAACTTTTCCTGTTATCTTTACGTCAGAAATTAAATCACCCATTCGGTTTATCGCCCGAATGAGTGTTGATTTACCGCAACCAGAAGGACCAATGAAAGCTGTTATATTCTTGTTTTTAACATCCAGCGTTATATCTTCAAGCGCTTTGATGCTGCCATAATAAAAATCCAGATTTTGAATTTGAATTTTGTTATCTTGCAAAAATCTATTTTCCTTTCTAATATCGTCTTTCTAATTAGTCTGTCATTATCTCAAATACTCCGTAGGGCAAGGCTTTAGAGCCTGTTGAAAAAGTCTGATTTTGTAGTTGCTCGATTCATCGAGCCCAAGGATGCCTGATAAATCAGGCAACTACATTAATTACGAAGAGTCCGAAGTCAAATAAAACACTTTTTCAACAGGCTCTTTAGCCTTGCATTTGATGTTATAGTAAGGCAACTATTCCTGCTTGTCTACCAGTTTTTTTATCTCTGCGATGGGAAAAAAACAAATCAGAGTTGCAAGAGGTGCAAATATCCAAACTTAAAATATTTTCTTCCAAAACACCCAGCTCTATGAGCTGATATTTATTTATTTCAGCCAGATCCAGATTTCTTTTATTTTTAAGCCCTACTCCTTTAAACTTTCTTTTAAAGGCATCGCTTAAACTTTCGTCCACCTCATAACAACAAGAACCAATTGATGGTCCTATAAAAACACTTATCTCTGAAAAAGCAGAGTTATACTCTCCTGTTATCTCAACCAACATCTTTTTAGAAATTTCCTCATATGTGCCCTTCCAACCAGCATGAGCAATTCCTGCGACAAAATTATGTTTATCCACCATAACAACAGGAACGCAGTCAGCGAAAAAAAGAGTCAGAGGAACATTTTTAAGATTAGTAATCAAACCATCTGTGTTTTTTAAGGATTCTCGATGGTCAAACCCTCCACTTCCAGCTTGCTCTTCTGAAACAAAAACACAGCGGCTGCTATGCACCTGTTCGGCGCAAGTTAAGAAACTTTCTTTAAATCCAAAAGCTTCAATTAATTTTAAGCGATTCTTGATTACATTTTCCCTCTCGTCTCCGGTGTGAAACGCAAGATTCAAAGAATCGTAACAGTCCTTGCTTACTCCTTTATTCCTAGTGGTAAAAGCAACAAACACTCTTTCGTTTTCCATAATTTTAGGCGTAAAATATTCTATTCCGTCTTTTTCCAAAAAATAAAAATTTTTCATCTTTCAACACCAAGGTTCTTCAATATCTCATGATAACGACGAGTTGCCAATTCACTCGGTTCCCCTTTCTTACAGAAAGAGAATCCGGCTAACTTACGATTGGGATTTTCTACTACAATTTTACCATTAACCAGCTTGGAATTTAAAACCTGAAATGCATCCAGAAATTTTCGGTCTTTCTTTGCTCTATTATAGAAAGAAAGAACGTAGACATAGAAAAAGAGATTATAACGAAAGAATGGATACTCAACCTTCATAAATAAAGCGCCAATTCCAAAATGACAAGGGCCAAGCGGCTTGCGGGCTACCCAATGATCAAGCAAGAACTCTACTGCTCTGTCAAGCCGCTTATCTTGATTGAGAAAAGAAGTAAATCTGAATGCGTCCAAGGCTGTCAATGTTGGTCCGGGGTTTGAAAACGCTGTTTCTGGACCTCTGCCATATTTATAAGTATTGCATCGCCAGCCGCCATCATTATGTTGGATTTCTAAAAGGTGATCAAACGTCCGCTTAAGTCTGCTATCTTTAGCGTATCCTGATAAACAAAGAACTCTGGCAGTTCCAGCAGTATAACAGGGATATATCGCGCCCGTTGGCGCCAGTTTGAATCGTCCGTCTTCCCGCCATAAACTTAATATCAACTCAGCGGTTTCTTTTAATACAGGTTCGGAAGGACTCATTCCCAATTCTGAAAGCATTAAGGCGCAGTCAAGAGTAGAAAACGGACTCCCTTTGCCAATCCGTTTGTCAGGAGTAGCCCACAAATCACCGCCATTATCGTAACGCCTTGCCAAAATCGCATCAACGTCAGATTGATACTGTTTTGGTATCGCCATCTTTACTTAACCTCCCGTGTTTTAAGCTACCCGCTGAATTAATGTTTTGTCGGTAATCGTTTTTTTTGCAAGCCATAGAAAGTCCTTGTTGAAATAGCTTTAACTAATTTTGCCGGTTGAAAGTCTTCGAACCAAAAAGGCTGGTGGTAAAGCAAAAATAATTGTCCAGAGAGCAAGCATCAATACCTGCCAGCCAACTTCAGTCCAGCCTTCACCATAAATAGCTATCCGAAAAATAGGATTGGTAATGTAATAGGTAGGAAAAAGCTTGGCTATCCAGTCGGGCCAATCAGGAAAGAGATAAAAAAGAGCCGGAGCAATTAAAAGGATATTTAACGCCTTCATATTGGCAGTCATACTGGTTTGATCTTTAGAAAGGAGGCCAAGCAAGATACCCCATTCGGCTCCAAGGATAGAACCAAGAAAAAACACCAGAACAAGTAATCCTGGCTGAGTAAATCCTGCCGTCAGAACCGTTAAAATTACTCCCATCAAAAGAGAGATAATAATCCCGGTTATTGCAAAGCCAAGAATAACCTCGGATAAAGAAAGAGGCGTTATCAAAAGAGCGGTAAGTGTTTTCTTTTCTCTTTCCACAACTAAAGAAGAAGCAGGTAAAAGATAAGAACCAAGCACGATAACCAGAATAACAAAGAGAGGCAAAAACATTTCCGTTAGCGTTAAAGCTCGCTCTTCCCCCAGTTTAACCAATTTAAAATCAACCTTTGGGGCAATCGTGGTTTGCTTTCTCATAGCGTCAACCAAAGTTGCCAAAGCAATAGCGCGATTTTTTGCCAGACTTTCACCGTTCACATAAACTTTTAATTCAAATTTTTTGTTCACCGAAAGATTTTCATCAATTCCAGACGGAAAAACTACTCCAATGTCTGCCTTTTTGTCTTCGATGTTATTCTTTGTCTCTCCCGCGCTTTTAGCTTCAACCAGTTCGACTGCCTTGCTTTTTTTAAGTTCTCTCACCACCGCAGTTTTCTCTTTCTCAAAAACTACCACCACTGGATTTTCTTTCCATAAGCCAAGCACAAACTGAAAAAGAACAGCGTAAAGAATTGGTCCAAGAAAGGCAAGAAGGATGTAAGGATTTCTAAGGCTTAGAGTTTTCTTCACCAAAACAAAGATGCGCTGAAAACTAAAGGCTGGGGCGTTCATTTAAACCAGTCTCCTTTTTAAAATCAAGAAACCAAAAAAGAAAAAGGCTAAAGAGAAAAGAAATAAAACAAATGCCGAAGAAGTATATTCTGAAAACTTGGCGCCGTAGTTTAAAAAGCCGTTAAGAGGCTCAATCAAGTAATAAGTAGGTATTGCTTTAAGCAAAGGTGAACTTAGTCCCGGATCAAGCACAACCAGACTGGGGAAAATAAGAATAACAAAAGGAATAATGGAAGACATTACTAAAGTTATAAAATCCCTACTTAATGCTCCCATAATAAAAGCAATCCCAACAATTAAAAAAGCGCCCAGTGCAAGAAAAAGAGTAAGCGAAAATATTATCTCAGTTTTCAAGACATTTAAAATTATCGCCAACAAGAACCCTTCCGAAAAAGCCATAATGACACCGGTTATCGCTTTTGCCGCTATAAACTCGGTTAGGGTAGCCGGAGTAACCAAAATAGCGTAGGCGGTTTTCTTAAACACTTCTTCTGAAAGGAGATTGCCGACTCCATAAAGCTCAAACAAAAAAACGAAAGAAAGTAAAAGAACCCGCATTTTATCACGCAGGGGAATTTGCCGCCCAACCATATCGGTTCCAATAATTGTCGCCTTAAAATCTGCTGGAAGGCGATAGCCTGCAAGAGTATAGCCAATCTCTCGGGCAATCATCTCTCCAGCCTGAGTTATCTCTTCAGGTGTTCGCGAAGATACATAAAAAGTAACGTTTGGTTTTGCTTCCTTAAGCTCTAATCTAACTCCTGCGCTAACTTTGTTTTCTAGCACAAGCTTCTTTAAGTCAGCAAGGCTGTTTGCCCAATATATCTTTATCGCTTCCTGCTTGTTTTTATCATTACCCTCATTTAGCTTTTTTTCAATCTCGATCCTGCTAAGACTAAGTTCCCTTACCGTTTCCTTTTTAAGATTTAAATAAAAACCAATTTTGTAAGTTTCATCCACGCTTTTGGGTAAAAGATGATAAACAACGCCGTAAAACACGATAAGCAAAAAGGAAATAACAGCAATGAATCTATTCCGGAAAATTAGTTTTAAATCTTTACCAGCAATAGAGAAAACTCTTCTCACGCCAGTTTCCTTCCTGTAAGCTGGATGAAGATATCTTCAAGTGTTGCTTCTTCGGTATGCATATCAAACACTCTGTATTTTTCAAGAATCTCTTTAACGCGCGCCGCCGTTTGCTGGTTTTCAAGAAAAAGCTCTTCTTCTTTAACTTCACCATCCAGATAATATCGAACTTTAAGAACCCGCCGACCAAATTGGTGTTTCAAATTATCTGGAGTATCTAAAACAGCAATCTTTCCTTCATTTATAAAAGCCACCCTGTCCGACAGCTTGTCGGCTTCCATCATATCGTGGGTGGTTAAAAAGACAGTAACGCCTTTGACTTTTTCCTCTACTATTATGTCCCGAATAGTTTCAGCCGAGACAGGGTCGAGACCATCAGTCGGTTCGTCTAAAAACAACACCCGCGGTTTGTTAACAAGCGCTCTTGCAATCATTAACCGTTGCTTCATACCTTTGGAAAAATTTGCTACTCTATCTTTCCTTTTCGCTGAAAGACCAACTCTTTCCAGCAATCCATCAACATTGAGATTTTTGATACCAAAGAGAGAAGCAAAAAAGGTAAGATTTTCACCTGCAGACATATCTTCATAAAGATTTTTTTCTTCAAAACAAACGCCGATCCCGGACTGAATTTCTTCACGCTGTTTAACAATATCTTTCCCCAAAACACAGATTGAGCCACTTTGAGGCACAAGTAAGCCAATTAGCATTTTTAAAATGGTAGTTTTGCCTGCGCCGTTTGGCCCCAAAAAGCCAAGCGCTTCCCCCTGACCGACTTCAAAAGAAATGCGATTAACAGCAAGTTTATTGTTGTAAGAATATGAAATACCATCAACCATAATTTCTTTCTTGACCATTATCTTCACCCCATACTCTTAGCTTTCTTTATGGGTCAATTCAACATACCTGTTTCAGCTTCCTTTTTTTATGATTCGTGACGCATAGCAAGTGACAGCGTCACTTCACCGCGGAAACATATTCCTTCCGGACAAAAAGACGAAATTAAAGCTAAAGTTTATATTTATACTTTATAAAATTAATTTATTTCTTTCTTAGAAAGGTTGGAATATCTAAGTCATTGTGGTCAAATGAAGGGATTTCACTTGTGTCTGTAGGAGTGAATGTTTCTTTCTTAGGAGCTGTCTCTCTCTTCCTGTCGAAGCCAGTTGCAATTACGGTTACTCTTATTTCATCGCCAAGACTATCATTAATTACCGCTCCAAATATTATATTCGCATCAGGATGAGTGGCGCTTGAAATAATTTCTGCCGCTTCATTAACTTCAAACAATCCTAAATTGGATCCGCCGGAAATATTTAAAAGGACACCTTTGGCTCCTTCTATCGAGGCTTCTAAAAGAGGACTGGATATAGCCGCTCTTGCCGCAATGCTTGCTCTGTCTTCTCCACTGGCAATTCCTATACCCATTAAAGCTGAACCTGCCTCGGTCATAATCGTCCGAACATCGGCAAAATCTAAATTTATCAAACCGGGAACAGTAATTAAATCAGTTATTCCCTGAACTCCCTGTCTTAAAACATCATCAGCGACTCTAAAAGCTTCAAGAATTGATGTTCTTTTCTCAACCACCTGGAGCAATCTATCATTAGGGATAATAATTAAAGTATCAACTTTTTCTTTAAGCTTGTTTATTCCATCATCAGCCTGAGTGGATCTTTTTATTCCTTCGAAAGAAAAAGGTCTGGTAACAACCCCGACCGCTAATGCTCCCAACTCTTTTGTAATTTCCGCTATAACAGGCGCGGCTCCTGTGCCTGTCCCGCCACCTTTTCCTGCTGTAATAAAAACCATATCTGCGCCTTTTAGCGCTTCTTTTATTTCTTCACGGCTTTCTTCTGCCGCCTGATATCCTATTTCAGGATCAGCGCCTGCGCCTAATCCTTTAGTTAAACTTCCACCTAAATGAACTTTATAATCAGCATCAGACATTTGAAGGGCTTGGGCGTCTGTATTCATTGCAATAAATTCTACACCTTTTATTCCTGCTTCAATCATCCGATTTACTGCGTTTGTTCCTCCTCCGCCAACACCTACTACCTTGATTACTGCTAGATAGCTTGTTCCAGCATCTAACATTTTATTACCTCCCAAAACCCTGTCAGTTTGGTTTTTTGACTATTACTCTCAAGGTTAACTCTAAATAAAGAACACTATATCTAAACAAAATCTTTAAATAAAATCTTTAAATTAACTTACATCACTTTAAAAAAAAATTCAATATAAAATCAAAAAATATTTTTGTTAAAGCAATAATTTTTTTAACTTCCAAAATTTTTAGAAAACCAACTTTTTATTTTATCAACTATTTCTAAAGCATTATCTTTAATAATATCTTCGGAAAGATTTTCCTTATTTTCGCTCGCATATCTGATTAAACCTATCCCCGTTGCATAAACAGGATCGTCAAACTTATAAGGAAAACCGCTAACATTTTGAGGAAAACCACATCTGGATTGAATTTCAAAAACTTTTGAGGCTAAATCTGTTATCCCGTTTAATTTAGATGCTCCTCCTGTTAAAACAACTCCAGAGGAAAAAATCTGAGACCTGCTCGTTTTTGTTACTTCGTCCTTAACTAAACTAAATATTTCTTCCATCCTTGACTCAATGATTTCAGCCAGTCTTTTTTTAAGCAGAGGCTTAAATCCTCTAGTGGCTTCTTTTATTTCCAAAAGATCAAAACTGTCCACTTTATCAGTAAGAGCATAACCGTATTCTTTTTTTATTTGCTCCGCCTGTAGAAAAGGTATTTTAAGACCTACCCCTATATCCTGTGTAACATGATTCCCTCCAACAGGTAAAACAAAAGTATGCCATATTCTTCCATCAACAAAAATTGCCAAATCAGTGGTGCCTCCGCCAATATCAACCAAAATAACCCCTGCTTCTTTTTCTTCATTGGCTAAAACTGATTTGCTTGAGGCAATTGGCTCAAGAACGATATCCTCAACTAAAACCCCTGTTTTATTCACGCAGGTAATTATATTCTGAATTGAAGTGACCGCGCCGGTAATGATATGAAGATCTACTTCTAGTTCTTTTCCTGCAAATCCCACTGGTTCGGAAACTCCGTCCTGTCCATCTATAATAAAACCTCTGGGAATTGCGTGAATTATCTGATGTGTTGAAGGAATGTTTAATTTGCAGGCTTTCTCTATAACTCTGTCTACTTCTGATGGTGTAATAATGCGGCTTCTTCTTCTGATATTAATTTTTGCTCTGTTGTTTAAAGATAAAATATGGGCTCCCGCCAAACCCACAAAAGCTGATTTTATCGGAATCCCTGACATTTGTTCCGCGTTTTTAACTGCTTCTTTTACGGAGAGAGCCGCTTTGTCTATATCAACAACTACTCCCTTTTTTAAGCCATAAGATGGAGCTAAGCCTAAACTTGATACTTCAACCTCGCCGTTTTTATTTACTCTTCCTGTTATGGCGCAAATCTTAGTAGTACCGATATCGATACCAACTAACAATCCCTCTTCGCCTACCAAAGATATGCACCCCCAAAATTATCTTTATAATTCCTTAAACCATTATATCCACTAGCAAACCGTCCTTTAACTAAAATTAATTAACCATTAATCTTTTGTCAATATTTTCCACCCTTCCGAATAGGCGAGGATTTCCTAACCCAATGCTCCAGCAAAATAAACTTCATATTATAGTAGGACAGGCGTCTCGCCTGTCCTCTTTTACTCATCTAAACCTACAACCTTATTTTTTTCACAACAGGATTTGAAATAACCCTTAAATCAACATAAATTATTTTTTCTTTATTCAATCTTGCCTGGGTTAACAAGGTATCCAGAATATAATTTTTCTTAGAAAAACTTTTGGCTTTTCCAAAATAAATATCAATCCCATCTTTTGTGCTTATATAAAGTTCATTAAATTCTGAGACCGAAATTGAAACAATTAAATTCCTGATATTTTCATTAATCCGCAAAAAACAAAGAATGGCGCTAGCTATTCGTTCAGATCTGATTTGTCTCCCTACTTCAGGATTGAAAACCTGAACATCTTTTATTACAGGCATATTCTCGTTTGTTGGCGTCGAAGATAAAATCATCTGGTCTTTATCTATCAGATAATAAGAATCATTATAAAACAATGCCATTATTGGTTTTCTTTCCCTAATTTTAAGCTCTATTGTTCCGGGCAGCCGCCTCGCTACTTCCACGTCTCTTACCCATGGATTTTCTTTAATTTTATCCTCTATCTCGCGCGCATTAACCTTCAATAAACTATTGTTCCTGCTAAGCCCGCTTAACTTTAAAATTTCTTGTGTGGAAATTCTTTGATTGTTTAAAACTTTAATCTCTTTAATATCAAAAAACCTTGATCCGTATACAGCTTTAACCCCCCAGACAACCGCTATAATAATTATGAACACAAACAATAGTTTTAGATATTGCTCTCTCTTTTTGCGAGCAACCAACTTTTTACGTTGTTTTATCTGTCTCTTTTTAGATTTTTTCAAAAAATTATCTCCTTAATTTTTTGAACTTTCAAAATCCCCTAAACAAATAACTTCAGTCTCCAGAACAATTCCTTTCTCTTCTTTTACCCTGTCTCTCACAGTATCCAAAAGCCTGTAGATATCGCTGGCTGAAGCATTATTAAAATTTACTATAAAATTTGAGTGAACAGAAGAAACCTGAGCGCCCCCTATCGTTAATCCCTTACACCCGCTTTCTTCTATCAATTTCGCGGCTGAATGTCCTGTCGGATTCTTAAAAAAACACCCGGCATTTTTAGAAAATACAGGCTGTTCTTTTTTTCGCTTATTTAAATAAGACTGAATTTCTTTTTTTATGGCTCCTTTTTCTTTATTGCTCGCCAACTTCAAAGTAACGCTGGTAATAATTCCTTTATTAATAAGAGAACTAGAACGGTATCCAAAAACAATATCGTTCTTAAACAAAACCTCAGTCTTGCCGTTAAAACTCAAAATTTCTACCGAATCTACAACCTCACCAACATTATTACCATGAGCGCCTGCATTACGCAATATCGCAGCGCCAAGGGTTCCCGGAATACCAGCCGCAAAAGAAATTCCTGACAGACCTTCGCGATAAGCAATATTTACTAAAAGTGGCAAAGAAATTCCCGCTCCTGCTTTTATATAATTATCTTTAACTTCTGCTTCAAGAAACGAACCCTCTAATTTAATAACGACTCCATTAAACCCTGAATCAGAAACAAGTAAATTTGATCCGTTTCCAATGACAAAATAAGGTAAATTAAAACTATTGATAAAAGAAATTATTAATTTAAGTTCTTTGATAGAGTTAATTCTAACGAAGAATTTTGCGGGTCCGCCAACATTTAAAGTAGTATGCCTTGATAGAAATTCTTTCTCAATAATTCTGTTGTTCATACTTTTTTTTAAATCATCAAATGCTCTTTTAAGAACAACACTGTTTGATTCCACTTTTTAAAGCTCCTGAATTAATAACTTGCATCTTTAAGATAGCTTAAAACTTCGTCTCCCACAATAGAAATATCTCCAGCCCCCATAGTTAAAACCAAATCGTTTTCTTTTAAAATTCCAGTCAACAAATCCTTTATCAGGTTTTTCTTCGGCAGATAAACAACCTGTTTCCTTGGATTTCTTTTCAAAATACTGTCCACAATAAGCTTTCCACTAATCCCCGGAATAGGATTTTCTCCCGCAGGATAAATATCAGTTATTATCGCAAGGTCTGAATCATTAAATGCATCTCCGAAATCATCATAAAGATATTTTGTTCTGGAATACCGGTGGGGCTGAAATATGGCTACAATCCTCTTCCAGCTTCCTGTCCTTGCTCCTTTTAAAGTCATCTTTACCTCTGTCGGATGGTGAGCATAATCATCTATAAAATCTATGCTGTCTACAGCTCCTTTATATTGAAAACGTCTCTTCACTCCGGTAAACTGTTCCAGCACAGAAGCTATTTTTTCAAATGGAATCCCATAAGACATCCCGACTAAAACAGCCGCGAGAGCATTGTAAGCATTATGTATCCCGTAAACTTTAAGTTTAATTAATCCTTGTAATGAGTTGTTTATATAAACATTAAACATGCTCCCGAAAGAGCCTAATTTAATATCAGAAGCATAAATATCATTATCTATATTTAAGCCGTAAGTTTTTACTTCCCTGCCAGTTGATTTAATCCTTTCTTTTATTTTTCTTAAGTTATCGAAATCTCCACATACTATCACCTGACCACCCAAAGAAACTTTATTGGCAAATTCCAAAAAAACATTTTCGATATTATCATAATCTTTATAATAATCCAGATGATCTAATTCAATATTTGTAATAACAGCCGTTTCAGAATTCATATGAAGAAGTGATCCATCGCTTTCATCAACCTCAGCGATAAAATATTCACTCTTGCCAAATTTTGCATTGCTTCCAATATCGTTTAACTCACCACCGATTAAAAAGGTGGGATCCATTTTGTTGTATTCGAAAACAAGTGAAACCATTGAAGTTGTGGTAGTTTTACCGTGGGTTCCGCCAATTGCTATGCTTTTCTTGCCACTTGCAAGCTTAGCAAGCATTTCCCCTCTGGATATAATAAAGATATTTCTTTTCTTTGCAGCCACAAGTTCACAATTAGAAGGAGAAATTGCCGAGGAGTAAACCACTATTTCAGCAGAATTAATATTTTCCGGTGAATGACCAATTGAAATAACAGCGCCTTCGCTCGCCAACCTCATTGTGTTTCTCGATTCTTTTATATCTGATCCACTGACACTGCACCCCATTTGAAGCAGGATATGCGCTATACCACTCATTCCCGCTCCGCCTATGCCAATAAAATGAATATTTTTACCCTCATAAATTAAGTTATTGCTCAAATAAATTCTCCTTGCCCTCTAATTCAAATACCAACCGAGCAATCATTTCAGCCGCCTTTGAATTGCTCAACGATTTGGAATTCTTCTTCATCTCCAATAATTTAAATGACGATGAAAAAAGTCTGGTTATCTCTTCAAATAATAATTGGCCATTTAAATCTTTGTCAAGAACAATAATGCCTGCATTATTTTGCTCAAGAATCCTTGCATTTTTTTCCTGATGATTATCTGTTGAATATGGATAAGGAATAAGAATGGCAGGAAGACCACAGTTTGTTATTTCAGCAATTGTGGAAGCTCCTGCCCGGCAAACTACCAAATCACTGCAAGAGTACACTTTTCCTATATTTTCAATGTAAGGATAGCGCTTATAGATTAATTTATCTTCTTCTTTCTTCTGATTAAAAATTTTTTCTTTTACAAATTCAAAATCCAAATCGCCTGTTATATGGATTATCTGCATATCACCGCAATCCCTAAAGAGTGGATAAGCCTCGATTACCGATTCATTTATCTTTCTTGCGCCGCGACTGCCTCCAAAAATCAAAATTGTTTTTCTTTTATTATCCAACCCAAATTCTTCCATTGACTTTAATCTGTCTGCCTTAAATATTATAGAACGAACTGGATTGCCTGTTAACTGAACATTTCTTGTTTTTTGAAAATAAACCTCGGATCCCGGATAAGAAACAGCGACAATGCCCGCCAATCTTCCGAGTAATTTGTTTGTGAGACCGGGAACAGCATTCTGTTCATGAATTAAAAGAGGAATTTTCATAATACCAGCTAAGATTGCGATCGGACCGCTCGCATAGCCGCCAAAGCCGACTACCACATCAGGCTTAAAATCTACAATAATTTTCCGTGAACTAAACAAGCTGGCAACAGCCATATAAATTGTTTTTAAATTACCAATCGAAATTTTTCTTTTAAACCCTTTTATACTTATTGATTTAAAAGAAAAACCCGCAGAAGGAACCAGCTTGGTTTCTATCCCATTCGATGATCCCACATAAAGAATATCAACCTTTCGCGATTTAAGCTCTTCTGCAAGAGCCAGTCCCGGATAAATATGACCCGCTGTCCCTCCGCCGCATATAATAATCCTCACTTCAGCCTCCAGTTAATATCGATAATTTAGTTCTTTTCTATTTTAAGTAAGTAAAATTACAAGAGGGGCAAGAGGTTAGAGGCTAGAGGCAATAGGATATATAGTTTGAACTTTCAACCTAGACCCTCCGACCTATAGCCACCTTTTAACTCTTAAATTTATCTCAATGCAATATTTAAAAGAATACCAATTTCGCAAAGTGTAAAAAGGAGGGATGTGCCTCCGAAGCTGATTAAAGGCAGGGGTATTCCTGTTATAGGAAGAACGCCGGTAACCGCTCCCATGTTAATAATTGCCTGTATTGCAATCATAAATGTTATTCCTGCCGCAAGAACTTTGCCAAACAAATCCTTGGAACGCAAAGCAATTTTCATTCCAAAATAAGTAAACATCAGAAAAACAATAACAACAGAAATTGCTCCCACTAGTCCCAGCTCTTCACCTATAATAGCAAAAATAAAATCAGTATGAGCGGCTGGCAAATAAAAAAACTTTTGCCGGCTCATTCCAAAACCTTTACCGTACAAACCACCTGAACCGATAGCAATCAATGATTGATTTAAATGAAAACCGCCGCCAAGAACATTTTTGTCAGGAAAAAGGAATGTAAATATTCTTTCAATTCTCTCTGGGTTAATCAAAATAATAAGCAAAATAACAGGCAAAGAAGCAATCCCCATTTTAAATAGAGAAAAAATCTTTTCTCCCGACAAAACCATCAATAAAAAGAGAGCTAAAAAAATTGAAAACGCTGTACCAAAATCAGGCTGTAATATAATCAATAAAATATTTATAGCAACAATAAAAATCAAACTGTTCCTATATCCTTTATGCTTGCTTTCCCTGCCCGGTTTCTCTTTTCGAATTCTTAAAAGAAGATCCGCTCCTAAAATAATCATCGAAAACTTGGCAAATTCTGATGGCTGAAATGAAATACCTCCTAAAATAAGCCATCTTCTGGCGCCTCCTGCTGATTTTCCTAAAAACAAAACCAGCACCAGTAAAATCAGAGATATTACGGCTAAAACAAAAGATATTTTTCTAAGTCTGTGAAAATCAACTTTTGAAAAAAAAATTAACCCAATAAATCCAACCGATGTCCACGCTATCTGTCTTTTCAGATAAAAAAAGGCATCCTTTTCTCTTGCGAAAGCTATAATAGAACTGGCGCTGGAAATCATTATTATTCCCAAAAGAACAATAATAAATGTAAACGCGATCAAACCATAATATGATAAAGCGTTTTCTCTTCTCATTTAAATTTTTACCTTAAGGCTTTTAACAATATCCTTAAAAGCCCTGCCTCTTTCCTCGTAATTTAAAAACATATCAAAACTTGCACAGGCAGGAGAAAACAAAACAATATCTCCCTCTTTGGCTAAATTTCTGCTTTCAAGTACGGCATCCTCAAAAGAATCTGTTGTTTTAACAATAATACTTTTATCCCGCAGAGCATCCTCAATTTCTCTTTTGGACTCCCCAAACAAAACTACGCCTTTAACTCTATCATTAAGACATTCTGCCAGATATTTAAAACTATTTCCCTTGTTCCTTCCTCCGAGCAAGAGAATTATTGGTTGAGTAAAAGCTGTAAGCGCCTTAATGGTTGAGTCTGGATTGGTGGATTTTGAATCATTATAATAATCAATCCCGTTAAAATTACCAACAAATTCTAATCTGTGTTCAAGTCCCTTAAAATTAACAAAAGCTTTTCTTATTGAATCGCAGGAAATCTTTGCGGTTAAACAAATTGCTGCTACTGCCAGATAATTCTCCAGATTATGATCTCCCTTCAAGGGAAGATCCTTAAGGTCGCATATTGAAAATTTACCCTTAAAGTTTCCTATAATCTTCCCTTCTTCCACATAAACACCTTTTTCGCTAATTGGACTCTTGCTAAAAAATATAATCTGACTTTGAATCTTTGAAGATAGCTTTCTTATAAACTGATCATCATAATTAAGAATTGAGAAATCATCCGGCGTCTGATTCATAAAAATCCTGTTCTTTGACCACATATACTCGTCAAAAGTATAATGCCTGTCCAGATGGTCCTCTGTAATATTTAACAAAACAGCTATTTTGGGCTTAAAATCTATTATATTTTCCAGTTGAAAACTGCTGATTTCAACAATAAACCAGTGATTAAAATCTTTATCATTGCACTTTACAAGAGGAAAACCAATGTTGCCTGCTATTTGATGTAAAATCCCGGCTTCTTCAAATACTTTCCCTGTGAGAACAGTGGTAGTTGTTTTTCCGTTGGTTCCGGTAATGCCAATTATAGGAGAGGTAATAAACTTCGAAGCAAGCTCTATTTCGCTCATTACAGGAATTTTTTTCTTCCTTGCTTTTATTAACAAATCCAGATCATTTGGAACGCCGGGACTTACAATTATCAAATCTCTGTCCTTAAGAAAATCCAGAGAATGTTCGCCCAGTTTAACTACAATCCCTAATCCCTCAAGTTTTTTGGCTTTTTCCTTGTTAGCTTCGGTTTCCCGAGAATCTACCAGTAGAACACTGCTTCCCAGTTCTTTTAATTTTTCAGCAGACGCTGTGCCACTGCGGCCTATACCGATTACCAAGACATTCTTATTTAAAAAATCCATTATTTCCCGCCTCTTAAATAGTCCATAAAGAAAAACGCGAATCCGCCTGCGGCTAAAACACCTGAAACTATCCAGAAACGAACCATCACCTTTGTTTCAGACCAGCCCAAAAGTTCAAAATGATGGTGGATTGGAGCCATTTTTAAAACACGCTTCCCAAAATATCTAAAAGAAACAACCTGAGCAATTACCGAAAGTGTCTCAATAACATATATCCCGCCAATTAATACTAATAGTATCTCGGTTTTGGTAAGAATTGACATTGCGGCAATAGCTCCTCCTAACCCAAGCGATCCTGTATCACCCATAAATATCTCTGCCGGAAATGAATTATACCAGATAAATCCAACACAAGCGCCGCCTATTGCGGCACAGAAAATAGCCAAGTCAAGATTTCCCTGTTTGAAAGCGATTCCTGAATAAACCAGCATTACAATTGTAACAGTTCCAGCGGCAAGTCCATCCAATCCATCGGTCAAATTAACTCCATTTGAGGTTCCTGTAATTATAAAAAAAAGTAAAACATAATAAAACAATCCTAAATTTATACCTGTTTT
>JACQXZ010000062.1 GCA_016208465.1 Actinomycetota bacterium | reverse complement strand
TTATTAATATTGTCAAGCAGATTTTCATTCTCGGCTTCTTTTACCAAAAAACCTTGGCGCTCTTTTGTCTTCTTCAAATTATAAGTAAGAATAAAAAGCCAAATTATAAGAAGAAAAACTATAATTGATAAAAATACTATTAAGAAATCAGATGACATTAATTTTCCCTTCATCACAATCAGCCTATAAACAATTAAAGTAACTATTCAGAATACAGTAGTCAGAAAATCTACTGACTACTGTATTCTGTATTCTGACTACCTGAACAGAAACCAATTAAACAAATGAATTTTCCCACACTATTTAATTATATAACATTGTTTTATAATATTATTGTTAAATCAATATTTTTTCAATAAAACAACTTCTGCCTTGCTTTATTAAACATTAATTTTTATTTTACATTAAAACCTAAAAACCTTTATTGGGAAAAACAAATTTTCAATGGAAACAAAAAATAAATTCGTCAGCTTAAAAAATCTGATTAATTCAATGAACAGAACAGCAATCGCTTTTTCTGGAGGAACAGACAGCACTTTTCTTGCCAAGACAGCAATCGAGACTCTTAAAAACGACAATGTTGTCCTCCTCACAGCCTCATCTGAAACCTTTCCGTGCTCAGAACTCAAAGAAAGCAAAAAGCTTGCCAAGCTCCTAAACGTAAAACATATAATAATTAAAACTGAAGAATTAAATGATCCTGATTTTATTTCCAACCCTCCGAACAGATGTTACTTTTGCAAAAAGGATCTTTTTTCAAAAATCAAGGATTTTGCAATTAAAAACAATTTTTACTATATTGCAGACGGCTATAATAAGGATGATGAAAAAGACTTCAGGCCAGGACATCAGGCCGCTCTTGAATTTGAAGTAAGGAGCCCCTTGGCCGAGGTTGGTCTTACCAAAAAAGAAATCAGAAGTCTCTCAAAAAACATGAATCTACCAACTTGGCATAAACCTTCTTTTGCCTGTCTGGCTTCACGATTTCCCTATGGCGAAAAAATAACAATAGAAAAATTAAAGATAGTTGACGAAGCAGAGTCTTTCTTAAAACAATGCGGCTTTAAAAATGTCCGAGTTCGTTTTCATAATGAAAAAATTGCCAGAATAGAAATAGATGAACTTAAAATACCATGCTTTCTCGATTCAAAAACCAGGCTTGCGGTTATTGAAAAATTCAAAAAGCTTGGGTTCGTTTATATAACCCTTGACTTGACCGGTTATAGAACAGGAAGTATGAATGAAGTTATACAAAAAAGTATTCAGAATACAGAAGCCAGCAGTCAGAAGAAATACGAATAACAAGTTAGACTCACTTCGTTCGCTAACTTGAATTGTAAATTTTAAATTGAAAAATGCAAATTGAAAAATAAGGATTACCCGTTTTATATTTTGCATTTTAAAATTTGCATTTTTCATTTTGCAATTATAGGAATTTCATCAAAAAGGAAATTCCTATGCTATAAATATAGCGATTGGTGTTTTTCTGAATCCTGACTACTGAATTCCAAAGGATTGAAGTAAATGCTTGAGGATCACTTAAAAAATGTTCTTGTCAAAGTTAAAAAACAACAGATAGAAATTGAAGATGCTTTAAAAGAAATAAAATTTTTACCTTTTTCCGATTTAGAATTCGCAAAAGTTGACCATCATCGCGAGATAAGACAGGGTTTTCCTGAAGCAATATTGTGTCTGGGAAAAACTCCTGCTCAGGTTAAAAAAATTGTTTCAACCTTAACCAAAACAAAATCAGTTGTTCTGGCGACCAAAGCAACCAAAGAAATCTATCTGGAAGTAAAAAAAATTGCGCCTTCTGCTTTGTATAATCCTGAAGCAAAAACCATTCTAATCAAGCCCCAAAAAACCAGACCGCTTAAAGGGTTAGTTGTTGTGTTAAGCGCAGGCACATCGGATATTCCCATTGCGGAAGAAGCCGCAATTACCGCTGAAGCGCTTGGAGGCAGGGTTGAAAAAATCTATGATGTGGGAGTTGCCGGCATTCACAGACTTTTTGCCCACAAAGACAAATTTATGAAAGCAAAAGTAATTATAGTAGTTGCCGGAATGGAGGGAGCGCTTGCAAGTATTGTGGGCGGACTTGTTTCCTGCCCGGTAATTGCTGTTCCAACCAGCATAGGATATGGAGCAAATTTCGGCGGAATATCGGCATTGCTTTCAATGCTAAATTCTTGCTCGGCAAATGTAGTGGTGGTGAATATAGATAATGGTTTTGGCGCAGGGTATGTTGCCGGATTGATAAATAGAAATATTAGCCCGAATGAGTCAGGCTAAAAGTCACAAGTCGCAGGTTAAAATTTCTTCGCTTGTGACTTGTGTCCTGTGACTTTGTGACCCATCTTGTATGTTCTGCCAAAATTACACAATTTTGAATGTAAGATATCAAGAGCTAAAAGAGGAGGTCTTTGGTTTTGCTAATTGGCTATTTCGATTGCTTCTCCGGGGCGAGCGGAGATATGATATTAGGCGCTCTCGCTGATGCGGGTTTTCCTTTTGCCAAATTAAAAAATGAGCTAAAAAAATTAAACTTAAACAATGAATTTAAAATCAAAAAATCTACCGTGAAAAAACACAGTATTTCCGCAACAAAAATAAACGTGCTTCAGCAAAAAATTTTGCCGCCAAGATCATTTGCTGAAATAACAAATCTGATTCAAAAAAGCAGTCTGGAAGAATCTATAAAAAAATTAAGTCTTAAAATATTCCATCAGATTGCTTTAGCCGAAGCAAAAATCCACAAACAAAAAATAAACGGGGCTCATTTTCACGAAGTTGGCGCAATCGACTCAATTATTGATATCGTTGGCGCCGCTATTTGTCTTTCTCGAATGAATTTTAAAAACCTATATGCTTCTCCTCTTCCGTTGGGAAAAGGGTTTGTGAAAACACTTCACGGAACTCTTCCCATTCCCTCTCCGGCAACACTTGAAATCCTCAAAGATGTTTTGGTTTATCAGGGATCAACAGAAAATGAAATGGTTACGCCAACCGGCGCGGCAATCTTAAAGGTCTGCGTCTCTAAATTTTGTGAAATGCCTGTTTTTAAGATCAAAAACATTGGATATGGCGCAGGGGACAAAGATTTCCAAGCCCCTAATGTTCTCAGATTTATTATTGGAGAACCAATAGCGACCGAAGTCGGACTCGAAGAAGAGCTTGTAGTTGTATCCACCAATATAGACGATACAAATCCTGAGTTTTATGACTATGTCCAGAAAAAACTTTTCAAGAATGGCGCTCTTGATGTTTGGTTTGTTCCTATATATATGAAGAAAAGTCGTCCTGCAACAACACTTAATCTGCTTTGCGATCAGGAAAAAACTGAAAAATTAAGCGAAATTGTTTTTAAAGAAACAAATACTTTTGGCATGAGAATCTCAAAAACAAAACGCCTCAAACTTGCCAGAAAAATAACTGATGTTAAAATTAAAGAAGGCAAGGCAAAAGTAAAAGCAGGTTTGTTGAACAACAAAATTATAACGATTTCTCCTGAGTATGAAGACTGCGCAAAAATTGCTTCTAAAACAAAAATTCCATTAAAAAAAGTCTACGAGCTCATCAAAGAAGCTGCGTCCAAAAAACTTACTCAACAATAAACTTGTACTCTCGGGTGTTATTGCCGAGATTTTTTTCGTTTGGAACTGGTCCTACGTTTATGGTCAAAAGATTCACTATTCCTCCGCCGGCTGGCTTTAATCCTTTCAACAACACCGTCTTTTTTTCTTCGGGAAGA
>JACQXZ010000022.1 GCA_016208465.1 Actinomycetota bacterium | reverse complement strand
ATAATATGTATGAATTGGAGTATAAGATGCTAAATGCGATTGAACCAGAAAAGATTATCTTGAAGATGGACGATGAACAGCAAATTCTTTATAAAGTAATACACGGATAATTTCACCTATCAGGGTGTCCCGTTGCGGAAGTCAGGAAAGGATTGAACATCTTTGCTCTATCTATTTTTTGTATTGCACTTTTCCAGCTTAAATCTTCCCTGTCTTTTTTACCGGATACCAACAGACGCTCACTATTAAAAGGCAAAAGAACAGATAAAAAAGCAATGATGCAAATAAAAAGGACAAGAAAATATTTAATCTTACAAAAAGCAGTACCTATTTGATGGTGTGTGCCGCTTTCTTGATAACCTTTTTTGGTCATAGATTTAATCTGACCAATAGTGTAAATAGTTCCAAGACCTGGAGTGCTTTGAACATTGTACTGTGAATAAATAAATCCTAAATATGAGAAAAAAAGCAAAATGACAGCCGGAAAAATCCACTCCATATCAATTGATGAATGAACAAGGAATCCAAGCGCTCCTGCTGTATAGGCAGGAATAGGACTATTGGTTTCAATCTTGATTTTTCTGGTTAACAACGAGGTTGTTAAGGACATAAATAAAACCAGTATTACAGCAATAGGAAGAAAACCCAAAATTCCGAGTTCACTTAAGAGTCTCAAATATAGATTATGAGGATCAACCGCAACGCGCGGTTTGCGTTGACGAATAAGCAGGTTCAGGTAAAAAGTTCCGGGGCCTGTTCCCCAAAGTGGGTTTTCTTTAATAGACTCAATCGATAAACTCCAAAAAGAAAGCCGGTCGCTTATTTGCGGCTGCTGCTGATTCGCAAGGGATAGCAGGTTTTCTGTTTGTAGTTGTTGCTTTGATTTGCCGCCAATACGTATATTGCTATCGATAAATCGCTTAGTTAAAAAACTGCCAAATATTACAAAAACAATAATATTTACAACTAAGATATACATTAGTCCTTTTATTATATGGTTTGAACGATCCCTCATCTTGCGGCTAATAATTACTGAAAAAACCGTTGACAACAAACTGCCAAAAATCAACAGAAAAAAAGAAAAAAGAGCAAACCGATAATGCAACCCTGATGCACTAGCTGCTATAAAAAAAGCGCTTTGACCAATTTTGTCCAAAAAAAAGACAGCGGGAACAACGAAAGAAATTACGTTAGTTGTATAATGAAAGCGGATTTCCTTGGGGCTAATTATAATCAAGCTTGCGATACACGCTATGAATAATTCCATCCATTGGCTTTTAGAGATTCTTATCAAATAAACGGCCAGAGGAAGAATCATTACCAAAAAAATACCAAAGATGTTCGCGTATCCAAAAGCTCCCAAGATTCGGATACGACCTTCTTCAATAAAAACAGCTCCGGGAATTTTAAAAATCAACGAATATAAGCTTTGCAAAACAAACATCAGACCAATAAGAACAATAGAGTAGGTAAACAGATGTGCATCTGTTTTATCTTGAATAACATGACTTATGAAGAAAAAAACCAGAGCGTAAATCAGGATATTGTTAAACTCTAACCAGCTTTTCTCGGGCGCGTATGAATAAAAAATGAAAATTCCATAAACAACGCATAACAATAAAATAGGTAAACCAAGCGGTGTTGTCGCAATATTTTTCTTTTTTAATGCTAAAAATATAGTCTGGATAAAAACTAAAAAAATAAGAATTAACCATAAAGGAGAACGATGATGTAAAAGAGCTCCGCCTCTTAAATATACAAGAATAACAAAAATCGTTAAAAAGCCAAGAATCATCAGAAGACGAGTTAGTCGTGATAATGCTTCAAAATATTTATTTGTCTTCATTGTTAACCTTTTCAATAAAAATCAAAAGTCAAAAACCAGCTCGTCAGCACCCGCGTATCTATGGTTTCTAACAAGCTGGTTTTAATAATATTAAATCCATTTTTGGTCTTACAAAATTAATAAGCTGTCGTCAAACTAAAATCATCAAATACAGCCCCTCCACCAGTGCCGCCAAGAACGCGCAAGAGTATACTAATCGTAGTAGCGCCACTTGGCGTTGGAGCTTCAACGGTCATTTTAACAGGATCTTTGGAGTTAACCCCAAACTGCGATCCCTTAACTGAACTTCCACCTGAGAGCAGCCGACCTTTACTATCAAAAAACTGCATATGCACCTCTACCTGACCGGAATCCTCTTCGCCAGACGGATTGGTTGCGTTAGACACTACATAAACAGATACCTGATTTTTAGTCGCGTAAGGCGAAGTATAACTGGCAATATTAAAATTTCTATAAATCTCACGATAGCTGCCAGCAGTCCCGCCAACAGAAATTCCTTGCGAAGATCCTGATGTTGGCCTTACATTGTAATCGCCGGCTCCGCCTCCCGAAGAAGACATTGTCCAAAGCTGTTGAGTATACGGATTCAACCACTCGGTATTTCTAATAAAATCCGGTCCGGCTACACGATTTGAGCTATTATAAAAATTAAAGTTGGTAAACACAGTTCCTCCGCCTGTGCCGCCCATTACCTGCAAAATAACTCGAGCGGAAGTGGCCCCAATCGGAGCTGTGCCATCAACACGCAATTGTGAAAAATATCGATCCGATAGATTAATTCCTGTTGTCCCATAAGTAGCTAGTGTATTACCTAAAATACCGTTAAACTGAATCCACATCTTCACATAACTGCCATCCCTTATTCCTAATACATTTGTCGAATTAGAAATAGCTTCCACGGTTGTATAATAAGCAACGCCGGCTGTAACTGGAATATCTCGATAAACAGATTTATAGTTTGTTCCATTGCCACCACACGAAATCCCTTGACCGGCAGCATATATTTGATTATATTGCCCTCCCCAAATACTGCCCTGGCTGGATTTAATCCAATCTTTCGCAACCTCAGAACTAGTCCAATTATCAAAAGAGTCGAGATACGCAGCTTGCGCAGAACCTATAAGCGAAAACAAGAAAACCAGAGCAACCAATAGAATAGAAAGTTTTTTCATCACAGACCCCTTTCATCTAAAAACCTGAACATTTTTATTTCCTTTTTAATCAATCTTCTATTTTAGCTTAAATTTTAACACTCTTAAAAATAATTAACAACTTCCAAAAGTTCTCATCAACATTATTCCCACTCTGTTTCTTTTATTCCATCAATTTCTGCCAGCTTTCGGATGACTTCCGGGGGATTAACTTTTTTAGGGGATTCTGCCAAAACGATTATTTTAACAATATTACGATCTTCCTGTTCAACCTGAATGTTTTTAATGCTCATTCGCAAATTTCCAAAAACAGCGCTGATTTTTCCCATCTGTTCAGGACGATCGAGTGTTCTTATTCTAAACAAATTATATCCTTTTGTTCCAATAACTTTAGTCTCAACCATTCTGAAACCAACAAGAACAATTAAAACCAACATTGTAGCAATAATCGCGGCTTCATAAAATCCAACACCAGCCGCAAGACCAATGCCTGAAACCGTCCAAAGACTCGCAGCGGTAGTAAGACCCCGAATAACATTTCCCTGCCTGATTATTGTTCCGGCGCCCAAAAAACCAATTCCTGTTATAACCTGCGACGCGATACGCGAAGGATCGGCGTAAGATTTCCCTAGAAACGGATAAACAGAAACCAGCATAATCAGCGCGGAACCTGTGGATACCAATATATGTGTTCTTAAGCCGGCAGGCCTTTCAACGACTTCTCTTTGAAAACCTACGGCGCCGCCACATAACGCGGCAAGCACAAGGCGGGTAATAATTTCAACTGTATTTGGCATTTTTATTTCCTTTTGATCTTAGATTTACTATTCTATGTTCTATTTTAAAATTAAGATTCCTTTTAAATTTAGATTGCTTCGTCGTCATCGTCGACTACAAAGTGTTGACACCTATTTTATGTAGTGATATAAATAACATTACAAACGGTTAGACAAAGGTAGTTTAACTTATACGCTTTTTATTTTTATAACATTACATAAGTACAGTGGGACAGGTTTTTATATCTATCAATTTTATACTCATCAATAACACATAGCAATTATCCCAGCAACAAGTGCAGTTTTTCTGAATTACCCATCAAACTAATCACCAAACCAAAAAACAGGGCTAATTTTATTTTCTGCAATCTCTTTTGCCCAACTGCTCGCGAGCTAAAAAAGCAAGGGGATGCGGAATAAGGCAAAGGAGATATTATGTTTAGTTTAAGAATCAAGAGAGCCCCGCTAGTAATCATCTTGGTTTTAGTGTTGATAGCTTCAAGTGTTTCTGTTGGATGGGCATCGATTCCTGTAAAAGATGTAGACTATCCAGAAGCAAGTGAGCAGCCGTTAGTAGACGGATTATTTACTACATCTGGTGAGTATTCGGCTGCAAGTAGTGTAACCGATCCTCTAGGCGTAGGAATGTTTTATTTTGAGCACACCCATAACTGGGCTCCACCTGGGAAGTCGGTTAATTATCCAGGCACAACTACTATTTTTCAGGATCACGATATTTGGGCATATGATGGTCTTGATGATTTCGATTTGAATACTTTTGTGGTTTATCGCAAAGAAACAAAGATAGTAACATTTGTTTTTCTACCCGGAGATGAACCTGATGACACTTGGTGGCTGACGGAAGCTGGTCTTAATAATAGTCCCCTGCTTGACGCAAACGGCAACATTAATGATGACGGAGGGTTTTTGATAAGAGTAAACGACGATCCCAGAACAGACAGACTTTGGCGGCTTGGATATCCGGAGCCTGGAGACCCAGGATGGAATTTTGCCGACTACTATGGTGTGTTTGCTAAAGGGGCTTTTACCAATTCTGCCTACACTACCGGCAGGCGATTATCACCATCGGCGCCCAACGAGAATTATGAGTTCTCCATTACTTTTGACAATGATAAAGGTATTTTTTGGCCACCTTGGGACCCTGGTTGGGGCATTGGTCCTCCATGGGATCCTAATCCATTTCCCATTCTACCGGACTGTTGGTCATGGAATAGTATATGGATATGGATAC
>JACQXZ010000056.1 GCA_016208465.1 Actinomycetota bacterium | reverse complement strand
CTACAAAGGTAAGGGTATAAAGTATGAAGGGGAAAGAATTCGCAGAAAAGTTGGAAAAACAGGCAAGTAGCGTAAGACGTGAGATGAAGATAGGAAGGGAAGAAAGATACAGAAAGTAGGGCAAGGCTTTAGCCTTGCTTGTTACGTAAGATGTGAAACGTAAGACGAAAAGAATTTAAGTAATCAGGAGAGAGTAAAGTGAGTAAATATTGGAAAGAAGAAGCTAAGACAAGAAGACATAAGAGGGTTAGAAAGAAAGTTGCAGGTTTATCATCCAGACCCCGTCTTTGTGTGTATCGCAGTAATAAAAATATCTATGCTCAAATTATAGACGATGTTAAAAGGGTAACTTTGGTAAGCGCTTCTACCTTAGAAAAGATTGATGAAAAAAATAAAGTAGAGGATTCGTATAAAGTAGGAAGTTTGATAGCAAAGAGAGCTTTGGAAAAAGGAATCAAAGAAGTTGTTTTTGACAGAGGCGGTAATTTATATCATGGAAGAGTTAAGGCTCTTGCGGATGGCGCTCGGGAGAATGGACTTGTATTTTAATTAAGGAGGAAGTATATGCAGAAAATAGATCCATCAACATTGGATTTAAAAGAAAAGGTTGTATATATAAACAGAGTAGCAAAGGTTGTAAAAGGCGGTCGGAGATTTAGTTTAAGCGCTCTGGTTGTAGTCGGTGATGAGAATGGCCATGTAGGTGTTGGTTTTGGGAAAGCAAATGAAGTGCCTATTGCTATTCAGAAGGGAATAGAAGACGCCAAAAAGCATATATTTGAAGTCCCAAGAAAAGGGACAACAATTCCTTATCAGGTTTTAGGAAGAGCGGGAGCCGGTAAAGTTTTAATGAAGCCAGCTTCTGAGGGAACTGGTGTTATTGCCGGAGGTCCTGTTAGGGCTGTTTTCGTTTTAGCTGGTATAAAAGATATTTTAGCTAAGTCTCTTGGAACTTCTAATGCAATAAATATGGTAAACGCTGCGGTCAGCGGTCTTAAGGGCTTGAAAAAATCTGAAGATATTGCAAGATTGCGCGGCAAATCTATCAAGGAAATATATCAGTAGTTTCTTAGTTACAAAAATTGTGTGATTTTTGACAGAACATATAAAGTAGGTCACAAAGTCACAAGGACACAAGTCACAAGTAAGGAAATTTTTAACCTGTGACCTGTGACTTGCAACTTGTAACTTTAATAAGGAGTTAGTTTAAAAATGAAATTCAAGATAACTCAGGTAAAAAGTGTTATAGGAAGACCCAAACCTCAAAGATTAACCATAAGAGCTTTAGGCTTAAAACGTTTAAATCAAAGTATTATTCATGATGACAAACCCGAGATACGAGGAATGATGAATAAAGTAATTCATCTTTTAAAAATAGAAGAATTGGATACATAAAGGATACATAAAAAGATAAGGTAATGGGTAATAGGTAATGGGTAAATAGGTAATGGGTAATAGGATTTAAACCCATAACCCATTAGCAATAACCTCTATCTAATAAACCAGATGTGGGTTTTGGAAAGTTAAAAATTAATGGTTTGGAGGATTATCATAAATGAAGTTGCATGAATTGAAGCCATCATCAGGCTCCAGAAAGAACAGAAAACGTGTCGGCAGGGGTTCAGCGTCAGGAACTGGCAAGACTGCGGGGCGTGGTCAAAAAGGACAAGGTTCACGTTCTGGCACCAAAACAAAGTTTGGATTTGAAGGCGGACAGAATCCGATTCAAAGGAGATTGCCAAAATTACGTGGTTTTAAAAATATATGGAGAAAAGAATCACTGGGAATAAATATATCAAGATTGGAAATTTTTGATTCAGAAACGAAGATTACACCTGAGCTATTGAGGGAAAAAGGAATTATTAAAAAAGACAATTTAATTATAAAAATTTTGGGTGATGGTGAACTAACTAAACCATTATTTATTCAGGCGCATAGTTTCAGCAGATCAGCCATAGAAAAAATAGAAAAAGTCGGAGGAAAGGTAGAAACGATTTAATGTTAGAGGCAGCACGCAGCGCGTTTAATATTCCTGATTTAAGAAAAAAGATTTTTGTTACTATAGGGTTGGTGACATTCTATAGATTTGGAGCACACATTCCAGTTCCGGGTATAGATATGAAAGCCCTTCAAAGGTTATTTGAAAAAGGTGGTTTGCTTGGATTTATGGATTTATTCTCTGGGGGCGCGCTTTCTCAATTTGCAATTTTCGCTTTAGGAATAATGCCTTATATTACCGCTTCGATTATAATGGAACTTTTGACGATTGTTATTCCAAAGCTAGGTGAGTGGGCGAAAGAAGGGGAAGCTGGCCGAAAGAAGATTACTCAGATTACAAGATACTTTACACTTTTTCTTGCTTTGGTTCAATCAATTGCTTTAACTTTTTTCTTTGCTCAGCAGAATGTAATTCCAAATTTTACTTTACTTCACCGTTTTTTAATCGTTTTATCTCTAACCACAGGAACAGTTTTTATAATGTGGCTGGGCGAGTTAATTACTCAGCATGGCATTGGAAACGGTATGTCATTACTTATCTTTACAAGTATAATTTCCCGATTTCCAATTGATTTTGCCAAATCTATTCAAATAGCAAGTCCTATTATTATTTTACTAACATTTATTATTGTGATTTTGGTTATCTCGGCAGTAGTGGTAGTAGAGAGCGGACAGCGTCGTATTCCTGTTCAATACGCCAAGCGCGTTGTGGGCCGCAAGATGTATGGTGGTCATAGCACATATATTCCTTTAAAAATTAATCAATCAGGGGTTATGCCGATAATTTTTGCTTCTTCGGTTTTGTTATTTCCCGCGACTATTGCTCAATTTATGCCGGGAGGAATTTTCAAAGGATTAGCAAACGCATTAAGCAGTCCTTCCTCGCCAGCATATCTGGTTTTGTATACTATTTTAATTATATTCTTTAGCTATTTTTACACTGCCATTACTTTTAATCCGCTTGAATTAGCTGATAATATGAAAAAATACGGTGGTTTTGTGCCCGGTGTAAGACCCGGCAAACCAACGGCGGTTTATCTGGATCATATTTTAAGCAGAATAATATTGCCCGGAGCGATATTTCTCGCAGTTATAGCGGTTTTGCCAACGCTTTTGATGTCAGTGATGAATGTTCCGTTTTTAAGAGAATTTGGCGGCACATCTGTTCTGATTGTTGTTGGCGTTGCCCTGGAAACAATGAAACAATTAGAAGCTCAGCTTTTAATGAGAAATTACGAGGGCTTTTTGAAGTAAGGGATTTAAATGAATATTGTTTTACTTGGCGCCCCGGGTGCGGGTAAAGGCACTCAGGCGGAAAAGATGGTTAAAGAATATAACGTTCCCCATGTTTCAACCGGTGATATTTTCAGAAAAGCTGTTTCTGATAAAACTGAAATGGGCATTAAAGCAAAAGCTTATATGGACAGAGGCGAGTTAGTGCCGGATGAAATAGTTATTGGAATTGTAAAAGAACGTTTGATGACAGATGAGTTTAAAGATGGTTTTATTTTAGACGGTTTTCCCCGCACAGTTGCTCAAGCAGACGCGCTTGCGTTTAGTCTTGGAGAAATGGGGAAAAAATTAGATATGGTTTTGAGCATAGATGTTGATAAGGAAGAGTTGATTCAAAGACTGACAGGCCGCAGGGTTTGTAATTGCGGCAAGACTTATCATATGGTGTTTAATCCACCCAGGAAAGATGAGATATGCGATGAGTGCGGTGAACCGCTTAAACAGCGCGATGACGACAAAATTGAAACAGTAAACAAAAGACTGGACGTTTATTTTAATCAAACATTACCATTGATTAATTATTATAAAAATAATGGATTGTTAAGGGTGATTGACGGAAGGAAGTCTGCCTCTGATGTTTTTGAGGAGATAAGAGGAGTAATCGGGGTTTATAAATGATAATTTGCAAGTCAGCATCTGAAATAGACAAGATGCGTGAGGCAGGGAAGATTGTAGCTGAAGTATTTGTATTAATGGAGAAGTTGATTAAACCGGGTGTTACAACAGCCGCCCTTAACGGTGCCGCGGAAGATTATATTGTAAAGAGAAAAGGAAGAGCGGCATTTAAAGGATACAAAGGATTTCCAGCGGCTATATGCACCTCAATTAACAATGAGGTTGTTCATGGTATACCGGGACCGCGGCGTCTTAAAAGTGGTGATATAGTCAGTATTGATGCAGGAGTAGAGTATAACGGTTATTATAGCGATGGAGCAATTACTTTTCCGGTTGGAAAGATTTCAAAAGAAGCAGAAGAACTAATTGAAGTTGCAAAAAGAGCTTTAAATAACGGCTTAAATCAGTGTATAATTGGTAAAAAGCTCTTTGATATATCTAATGCAATTCAGGTTGAGGTTGAAAAAGCTGGTTGCTCGGTAGTTAGGGATTTTGTCGGACATGGAATTGGTCGTTCAATACACGAAGATCCCCAAGTGCCTAATTTTGGTGAATCAGGAAAAGGTCCAAAGTTAGAAGAAGGTATGGTTTTTGCAATAGAACCAATGGTTAACAGAGGAAGTTATGAGGTTGAAATCCTAGAAGATGGATGGACGGTTATAACTAAAGACAGAAGTCTATCAGCCCATTTTGAACATACAGTTACAGTTACTAAGGATAAACCATTAATATTAACAGAACTATAAATAGTAGACAGTAGAAAGCAGATAGTAGAAAGTAGATAGTAGAAAGTAGACAGTAGACAGGGAAGTTAGGAAGATAAGAAGATGGGAAGTTAGGAAAGATAGCAGGGCAAGGCTTCAGCCTTGCTTGTTATGTGAAACGTAAGATGTGCTTGAAAAAGTCTCATATTCCTATAGATTTGTAGATAATTGTTTGATATAATAAAAATTTGTGATTAGACTTTGAGGGTTGGATAAAAATGGCAGACAAAGAGGGAGCAATAGAAGTTGAGGGTGTGGTAATAGAACCGTTACCAAACGCTATGTTTCGTGTAGAATTGGATAATGGCCATAAAGTATTGGCTCATATTTCTGGCAAAATGAGAATGCATTATATAAAAATTTTACCGGGAGACAGAGTAACTGTGGAGCTTTCTCCTTATGATTTATCGAGAGGAAGAATAATATATAGATTTAAATAAAATGTAAGACACAAGGTCACAAGTCACAAGACACAAGTGAAGAAAAGACGCAAAAGATTAATATTTGAAACTATGAATGATAAAGCACCAGGAAGTTAGGAACAAATTACAAAGGTGATGAAAATGAAAGTAAGACCATCAGTTAAAAAAATGTGCGAAAAATGTAAAATAATAAAAAGACATGGTAAAATTATTGTTATTTGTGAAAATCCTAAACACAAACAAAGACAAGGATAAGTTTTGATTGGAGGTAGTTTTTATTGGCTAGAATTGCTGGTGTTGATTTGCCAAGGGATAAAGTAGTGGAAATAGCATTAACTTATATTTATGGGATTGGTTTGTCCACTTCAAGAAAAATCCTTGAGGCAACCGGGATTAAAAGAGAAACCAGAACGCGTAATTTAACAGAAGATGAAGTGGTGAAATTACGAGAGTATATAGATAAAAATTATGAGGTTGAGGGAGATTTAAGACGCGATGTTTCTCAGAACATAAAGAGGTTAATGGAAATAGGATCCTATAAAGGATTAAGACATAGAAAAGGACTGCCCGTAAGGGGACAAAGAACTCATACTAATGCAAGAACACGCAAGGGTCCCAAGAGAACGGTTGCGGGCAAGAAGAAAGCAACTAAGAAGTAAGTTAATAGTCACAAGGACACAAAGTCACAAGTGAAGAAATTTTCAACTTGTGACCTGTGACTTATAACTTGCGGCTATTAGTCTGAATTAGTTCAAGGGTAAAAGAATATTTTAATAAAGAATCAAAGTAAAAGAATACGATAAACTTATTTAACAGGGGGTTATAATTACAAAGTGGCCAAAAAAGGTGCAAAGACAAGATCGAGAAAAAAGGAAAAAAAGAATATTGCTCACGGAATGGCGCATATAAAATCGACATTTAATAATACCATTGTTACATTGACTGATTTAAATGGCAATACAATTTCATGGGAAAGCGCTGGCAGTATGGGTTTTAAGGGATCGAGAAAAAGTACACCTTTTGCCGCTCAGATAACGGCAGAGGCCGCGGCAAAAAAAGCTCAAGAGCAGGGCTTAAAAAAAGTTGAAGTATACGTCAAAGGTCCCGGTTCAGGTCGTGAAACGGCGATTAGATCTCTTCAAGCAGCAGGCTTGGAGGTATCTGGCATCAATGATGTGACCCCTGTTCCTCATAATGGGTGCAGACCACCAAAAAGAAGAAGAGTATAGGAGTTTAAAATAAAGGGTGAATTTTAATTATGGCAAGATATAGAGATGCAGTTTGCAAGCAATGCAGGCGGGAAAATGTGAAACTTTTCTTAAAAGGCGAGAGATGTTTATCTGATAAATGCGCTATGGAAAAAAGGCCTTTTGCTCCGGGTGAACATGGAAGAAGAAGACCTAAAGGATCTGAATATAGTGTTCAGTTGCGTGAAAAACAAAAAGCCAAAAGGACATACGGGTTATTAGAGAAGCAATTTAGAAATTACTATTATTTAGCAGTTAAACAAAAAGGAATTACCGGTGAAAATTTGCTTCAATTACTTGAAACCCGTCTAGACAATGTTGTTTACAGGTTAAGTTTTGCTTTTTCAAGAAATGAAGCGCGCCAGATGGTCAGGCATAATCATTTGAGTGTGAACGGAAAAAGTGTAAATATACCTTCGTACAGGATTCGTCCCGGTGACGTAATTTCAATTAATGAAAAAAGCGGAAAAGTGAGAAGAGTCAAAGAATTATTGAAGTCTGGTTTTAAATCAAAAGCTCCAGATTGGTTGCAACTGGATGAGGCAAATTTATCAGGGAAAATTCTTAGATTTCCTTCCCGAGACGATATTGACGCTCAAATTCAGGAACAATTGATTGTTGAGCTTTATTCGAAATAAAAAGCTTTTGCTTTTAGGTTGAATTTTAGTTTAATAATTAGGTTTTTCTTTAAAATAGTGATAGAACTGACTTAGGCTATAGCCTCTTACCCTTTTGCAAGTACCTATCAAAAACAGAGAAGAGTCTTAATATAAACTATATATAAATTATTTAATGAGATTAAGGAGAGATGTTAAGTGATAGAGTTCCGAAAACCACGTATATCTACAAACAGGGTATCGGATTCTGTTGGAGAATACTGTGTGGAACCTCTTGAAAGAGGGTTTGGGTACACTCTTGGAAATTCGTTAAGAAGAGTATTGTTGTCATCTTTGCCGGGAGCGGCTATTTCTTCTATAAAAATAGAAGGAGTAGCTCATGAGTTTTCGACTGTTCCAAATGTGAGAGAAGACGTGACTGATATTATTTTAAATCTTAAACAGCTTGTCTTAAGACTATATTCAGAAGAACCTGTTATGATTAGAATTTCGGAAAAAGGACCAAAAGATGTTTTAGCTAAGGATATTGTTACTGGAAGCGATGTGGAAATTTTAAATAAAGACTTACTGATTGCAAGTCTTGGTAAAAAGGCAAAGCTGGAAATGGAAATGGTTGTAGAGAGAGGCAGAGGTTATGTTTCCGCAGAAAGAAATAAAAAGTCGTCTGATCCAATCGGCCTAATTCCTGTTGATTCAATTTTTAGTCCTGTAAAAACAGTCAGTTACGCTGTAGAAAATACAAGAGTTGGTCAGGTTACAAACTTTGATAAATTAATTTTGCATTTGGAAACAAACGGAAGCATTAGCGCTGATGAGGCTGTCAGTCAAGCCGCGAAAATTGTAAATGATCATATGCTGCTTTTTATAGATCGCGTTCCTGAAACAGCATCCAATGTTATCTTTGCGGCAGATGAAGCAAAGAAAGAAAAATCGTTGGATGCGCCGATAGAGGAATTAGAGCTTTCGGTTCGTTCGTATAATTGTTTAAAGAGAAAAAATATTAATACGTTGGAAGAATTGATAAATTGCACCGAAGCTGATTTGATAAATATCAGGAATTTTGGTGTTAAATCAATTGAGGAAATAAAATCAAAACTAAAAGAGTTAGATTTATCATTGCGGGAGAAATAAATTAGCAAGAATTTTCTGGAGGCTAAAATGAGACATGCAAGAAGAGGAAAAAAAATAGGCGGGAGCGCTTCCCACAAAGAGATAATATTAAGAAATCTGGCAAGAGAAATTTTAAAACACGAAAAAGTAAAGACAACTAAAACCAAAGCTTTGGAAGTTCGTTCATTGGTGGAAGAAGTTATTACATTGGGTAAAAGAGGAGATCTTCATGCCCGACGCCAGGTATTAAGTATAATAAACGACAAGGAAGTTGTGCATAAAGTTTTTTCAGAGATTCCGCCCCGATATGAAAATCGTCAGGGAGGCTATACTAGAATCCTTAAAACCGGGTTACGTCTTGGCGACGCGGCTCCAATGGTATTAATCGAACTCGTATAAAATGTATTTATTCTTTTGTTGAATCGAAGACTAAAGCAGAAACCTTAATGAAGGTTTTTGCTTTTTATTTTAGGCTTTTTATTTTAGGAAATGAAAATGATAAAAATATCAGATCTTTATTATGCGTATAAAGTAAAGAATAAACATATTGAGGCGTTGAAAGGTATTGATTTAGAGATACCCAAGGGAGAATTTGTTGTTTTCCTTGGTCCAAATGGTTCTGGAAAATCAACTCTTGTTAAGCATATCAATGGTCTTCTAACTCCTTCCGCTGGCGAGGTTGTTGTAGATGGAATTAATGCCAAAGAAGACGATTCTATATGGAAAATAAGGCAAAAAGTAGGCATGGTTTTTCAAAATCCTGATAATCAGATTGTCGCAAATGTTGTAGAAAATGATATTGCATTTGGTCCTGAAAATCTTGGTTTATCCTCAAGTGAAATAAAAGAAAGAGTCAAAAAATCACTATCTCTAACTAAAATTCTGGAATATTCGAAATACGAACCCCACTTACTTTCAGGCGGTCAGAAACAATTAGTTGCAATCGCGGGAGCTTTGGCGATGGAACCCGAATATTTGATTTTGGATGAACCAACTTCGATGCTTGATCCTTTAAGCAGAAGAAAAATTTTAAAAATAATTCACGATTTAAACAAAAATCACAAAACAACTATTTTGCTAGTCACTCATTTTACCGATGAGGCGGTAAACGCGGACAGAGTTTATATTCTTGATGCGGGAAGAATCGCTTGCTATGGTGAACCAAGAGAAACTCTGGGAAACATTAGCCTTCTTAGCAAGTTTCAAATTAAACCTCTTGCAATGACATCTCTTGCAGCCAGCCTTGTTAAGTCAGGGATAGATATATCTACTTCCGTTCTTACTGTTGATGAAATGGTGGAAGAGCTATGCTTATTGAATTAAACAATCTGGGATTTACTTATATGAAGGGAACGCCTCTTGCCCGGATCGCTTTACGAAATATCTGTTTAACCGTTAAAGAGGGAGAATTTGTAGGAATTATTGGTCCGACTGGTTCAGGAAAATCAACCTTGGCGCAATTAATAAGCGGTCTTTTAAAGGCAACCGATGGACAGATTCTGATTGATGGGAACGACATAGCTGGTTCCGGAAAAAACATAAACGGGAAGAAAAAAATTGGCATGGTCTTTCAGTTTCCAGAACAGCAGTTTTTTGAGACAACCGTATTTGACGATGTTGCGTTTGGTTTAAGAAATATGGGTTGTTCTGAAGACAGAGTTGCATCTGGAGTCAGAAAGACATTAAAAATTGTTGGACTTGATTTTGAATTATTTAAAGATCGTTCCCCATTTTTTTTAAGCGGAGGAGAAATGAGAAAAGTGGCAATTGCTTGCGTTTTGGCAATGGAGCCGGATATTCTTGTGCTCGATGAGCCTACTGTTGGGCTTGATGAGGTTTCCAAAAAGGCGATTACTGATTTTTTAACCTTTTTTCATAACCAAGGGAAAACAACAATCATATGTATTTCCCATGACATAGAAGAAGTATCGAAAGTGGCAGAGAGAATAGTAGTTCTTGATAAAGGCGAATTATTGTTTGATGATAAACCGGAAAAGATTTTTCTTGAAACAGACAAACTTTTAGAAATTGGACTCGATATTCCTGACGCATTCTCTCTTTTAATAGAATTAAACAAAAAAGGTTTTAATCTACCAACCAATGTTTTTAGGATAGATGATGTTAAAGATTTATTGATAGAATATTTTATTAAAGAGCAAAAGGCTAGAGGCTATAGGGACTGAAAGTCACAAGTTGCAAGTCACAGGTCACAAGTTAAAAAAATTTCTTCACTTGTGACTTGTGTCCTTGTGACCCATCTTATATGTTCTGCCAAAAAAAGCAAGGATCTGACGAATAAGAGACTAATAGCTACAACTTTACAAAAGGATTAATATGGATTTTGAGGGTTTTGGAATAGGACAATTTTATCCGGGAGATTCAGTAATTCACAGACTTGATCCCAGAATAAAAGTAATCATTTCATTCCTTCTTGCTGTGACTTTATTTATGATAAAAAATTTTTGGGGATTTGTCGGAATTTTCTTATTTGTTTTCTTTATTATATTTTTTAGCCGTTTGTCAGCCAGATTAGTTTTGAGCGGACTTAGACCGATGACTTTCATCTTGGTTTTTACTTTCATAATTCATTTATTTTTCACTTCAGGAACGCCTTTAATTAATTTCGGATTTCTTGTTATAACCAAAGAGGGTTTTGTAAACAGTCTCTTTATTAACTCAAGACTAATTCTTCTAATTACGGGAACAAGTCTTTTGACTTTTACTACTGCCCCTGTTGATTTAACTGACGGCTTGGAGTCACTGCTTAAGCCCCTTGAAATTTTCCGTCTTTCTTCTCATCAGTTTGCTTTAATGATGACAGTTGCTTTAAGATTTATTCCTGTTTTGATAATTGAGACAAATAAAATTATGAAAGCGCAAAAGGCGAGGGGAGCTGATTTTAAAAAAGGAAACTTAGCTAAAAGAGCAAAGAATTATTTGTCTCTTTTGATTCCTCTTCTTGTAAGCGTTTTTAGACGCGCCGATGAATTAGCTTTGGCGATGGAGTCACGTTGTTACCGGGGCGGCGAGGGAAGAACAAGAATGAATGAATTAAAAATTGGATATAAAGATTTTTATGCATTTAGTTTTACAGTCTTAGTTTTATTTGTTGTTGCGATCGTGGGTTGGAAAACGTGAGGCGGGGGACGTAAGTCACAAGTCACAAGTCACAAGTAGGACAGGCGTCTCGCCTGTCAAGAAGGCAAAGCTTTAGGGGCTGTATCATATTTTCATAGATACCAGAGGAAGAAGAAAAATTGGTTAATGTAAAAGATATTTTTAATAACAAAAAATCCAGAACAATAATATTTGAAATTATTTTGCTTTTAGTGTTGATATTATTGTTTGGTTGGGTAATGCTTGATTCTCAACCGCTTAAGATAGCTGATTTTTATTCCAAAGAGGATGGATTTATTGAAAATGCCAGTCTTTTGTTTGCATTTCTAAGCAGTGGGTTGTTTATTGTCAGCGGACTGATTTGTAAAGATAAAACAAAGTCAAAAATTTTGTTTTTAATCGGCTTATTTTTCTTCATTTTAGTTGGCGAAGAATTAAGCTGGGGAGGAAGATTTTTTCATTGGAAATATCCTGTATTATATGGTGTTCAAATTAATGGTCTTCATGATATTCTTTTTGTGATAAGAGATTTAGTTTTTAAAAGAAGACAGGTTTTGTATCTAAGACTTATTTTTTTTAGCTTACCTGTTTTTTTATTGATCATCTTGTTGATATTTCGTAGAAAAATTTTTGGGAAAATTTTAAATGAAATGTTAGACTCCTCAGATTTGAGATTTATCATTGTGGCTGTTATATCAATTTTTATTTCACTTATCTTTGATTTACATTTAATAGATAATAAAACATGGAATAACTGGTATCTTTATTTTCTGCTTCCCCGGTTTATCGAAGAATCCTTCGAGCTTATCGCGGCGATTTCTTTTATGTTTGCGGGAATTGAGACATTTTTTGAATTCAGAAACAGTTCCATTGGTGATAATAATTGAGAAATATTAAATTGATTTTGGAATACCTCGGAACAAATTACGCAGGTTTTCAGAAACAACCTGAACTTACAACAATTCAGGGTAAGCTTGAAGAGATTTTAAGTATTTTTTTGAGAGAAGAAATAAAAGTTATCGGATCGGGCAGGACAGATGCAGGGGTTCACGCGGCAGGTCAGGTTGTTAATTTTAAGACAAATTCGGATGTAACCATTCGACGGCTTTGGTGGTCAGTTAATGGAATGCTGCCTTATGATATAAAGATAATTAAAGCTGAAGACGTTGATGAATCTTTTAACGCGAGAAGAGATGCTGTATCAAGAATTTATAGATATTATATCTTAAATAGAAATTATCCGTCTGTTTTCAAGAAAGATTTTGTATATTTTTTTGCGCGTCCCCTTAATTTAGAAAAAATTAAAGAAACACTTGGTTGTTTTATTGGAAAGCATGATTTTTCATCATTCTGCAGGATAGATTTGAAGAGAAGTTCGGTGAGAAATGTAAAAAGATTTGAATGCAGTCTTGAAGATGATTTCATAATATTTGAAATCGAGGCTGATTCTTTTCTTCATAGTATGGTCAGGACAATAGTTGGAATGTTAATCGAGGCAGGGTTAGGAAGGGTTGATCCTGAAGAAGTAAAAAATGTGTTAAACTCCAAAGGAAAGATAAAAGGTGGACCGGTTGCTCCGTCTGTTGGATTAGTTCTTTGGGAAGTTAAGTATAAAAACGTGAAACGTAAAACGTGAGACGTAAGACGTGTATATAGCCGAGGCTTCCAGCCTCGGATGTCAGACATTTTGTCTGACAGATTATCAGGTAATTTTCAGGTAAAAAGATTAATGTTTTATTATCCGGTTTTTTTAAGGAGGACTTGATATGTCTTTAGATGACTTTAATGAGAATTATAGCCAGAAGGATTCCCCGTCAACCAAAAAAATTATTTTTATTGCTGTGGCGGTTAGCTTGATTACCAGTATGCTGGTAGGGTCTTTGATTGGATTTTATATTGGCTATATAAATGGTTCCAGCGTAACTTCTCAAGGAGGAAATTTAAGCGCTTGGATCAAAGATAGCAAAGTTGAAAAAAAGGTTGAGGTGGTAAGCGAGGAGTCGGGGATTGTCTCAGCGGTAAAAAAAGTTAGTCCGGCTGTTGTTAGTATAATTGTTTCAAAAGATTTATCCAAAATTCAAAATCCTTTTGGTGACGATCCTTTCTTTAGAAGGTTTTTCGGAGGCGAGGGGAGTGGAAAAACGGAAATAGGCGGAGGAACTGGTTTTATAATCTCAGAGGATGGATTGATTTTAACTAACAAACATGTTGTTGAGGATACAGAAGCAGATTATACAGTTTTGATGAATGATGGAAAAAAATATGACGCTAAAGTTACAGACCGGGATCCTTCCAATGATATTGCATTAATAAAAATTGAAAAAGATAATTTGCCAGTTGTTGAGCTGGGGGATTCAGGCAAGCTGGAAATTGGTCAGATAGTTATAGCAATAGGTAATTCGCTTGGTGAATACAGAAATACAGTTAGCACTGGAGTGGTTTCAGGCTTAAGTAGATCAATCGTTACAGGAGGACAATCAAGTGGCTTGGAGGAACAATTACGCGGAGTAATTCAGACCGATGCGGCGATAAATCCGGGAAATTCAGGCGGGCCGTTGGTTAATATTAAAGGTCAGGTTGTGGGAATAAACACAGCAATAGCTCAAGGCGCCCAGAATATTGGATTTGCGCTTCCCATAAATGACGCAAAAGCTGATATAAAAAGTGTTAAAGAAAAAGGGCGAATCGTAAGACCAATGCTGGGTGTAAGATATATTCAGGTTAATAAAGCAATTAAAGAAAGAATGCAGTTGAAATTTGATTATGGCGCTTTAATTGTTTCAGGCGTAGAAGGTGAGACAGCAGTGGTTTCCGGTGGGCCGGCAGAAAAAGCCGGAATAGTGGAAAATGATATAATATTAGAGGTAAACGGAACCAAAGTAACCGAAGAAAATCCTTTGGCATATCTGATTCAGAAGTATGGTGTTGGGGATGAAATTAAACTTAAAATTTGGCGCAAGGACGAAGAAAAAATTATTGAAGTAACTTTGGAGGAACAACAACGTTAAAAAGTCCTAAATCCTAAGTCCAAAGTCGTTAAAGTAGGGCAAGGCTTTAG
>JACQXZ010000055.1 GCA_016208465.1 Actinomycetota bacterium | reverse complement strand
TTTAAAAGCTATATCGTTGCTCCTTTTCCTTTAGCTTTAGCAGTTGCTATGAGCGGACTGGAAATTCTTTTTTCTTTTATTCAGGCATATATTTTTACAGTTTTGTCATCAATGTATATTGGCGCGGCGATTCATCCGGAACATTAAAAGGGTCACAAGTCGCAGGTCACAAGACACAAGTGAAGAAAGACAAAAGATTGCTGTTTTTAGTTGATAACAAACTAGATGCGAGATGTAGGATAGGAAAAAATAATAAAACAAATAAAAGAAAGGGGGAACGAATTGATGAATGTTTCATTAGCCTTTGTAGCTGCTGGTTTCGCAATGGGGGTAGCCGCGGTTGGAACAGCTTGGAGTATTGGTCATTTAGCCGGTAAGGCTGTGGAAGGAATTGCCCGCCAGCCAGAAGCAGGTGGATCAATTAGAACGACTATGATTATTGCGACTGCGTTTATTGAAGCGATTGCTCTTTACACTTTTGTTATAAGTATTTTGTTAACCTTAAAGTAGTTCATGCTAAAAAATTCATCATGAACTTGATTACACAGATTATATAAAATCAAAAAGTTACCAATAGGTGTAATTAGTTGTCACATTTTTCAGTGGCAACCGAAGTAGTCGCAGGTCGAGAGAGGTGAATTAAGTTTGTTTACTGTAGAAAAGGGTCTAATAATTTGGACCGCGATATCTTTTTTAATATTACTTTTTCTGCTTAGCAAGTTTGCTTTAAAACCTTTATTGGAAATGATGCAGAAGAGAGAAGACACAATCAAAAATTCTCTTGAAACTGCAGAGCGAACTCGTCTTGAAGCGGAAAAGTTATTAAGGGAATACGAAGCTCAAGTTGCCAATGCCTCTACGGAAGCACAGCAAATTATTGCTCAAGGCAAAAAAATCGCTGAAGATATGAAAAACGATATAGTGGAAAAAGCTCAGCAGGAAGCGGATAAATTAATTTCAAAAGCAAAATCCACTATTGAACATGAAAGAGAAGAAGCTCTAAATGAATTAAAAAATAAAGTTGCGGATTTGGCGGTTGACATAGCTTCAAAATTAATTGAAAAGCCCTTAAATACAAAAGAACATTATAGATTAATTGATAAGTATATATCTGAGGTGCCGGAATTCCATGAAAACTAGTGAAATAGCGCATGCTTTTGCTTTTGCCCTTTTTCAGATTGCTAAAACAGAAAATAAACTGGATTTAGTTGAAGACGAATTAAACGAAATCAGAGATGTTATTTCCAGTAATCTGGAATTAAAGAAAGTGATTTCCGGCCCAACAATCTCTAAGGAAAAAAAGAAAGCTGTATGCGGTGAAATACTTAAAGATTTTTCACCAATTACTATCAACTGGCTTTATATTTTAATTGATCTCGAAAAAGAAAATATGCTTTCTTCTATAATTGATGATTATTCAAAACTTGCTTATTCGGTAAGAAAGCGGGCTATTGCAAAAGTAATTACAGCTATTCCCTTATCCGAAGAACAGTCTAAAAAAATTGCAGAAAGACTTTCTTCTGTTTCAAAGAAAAATATAACCTTAAGGGAGATTGTCGATCCTTCAATTATTGGAGGAATTGTCGTTTATATGGATGGACGAGTAATTGATGGAAGCATAAGGCATCAATTAGATGCGCTTCATCAAAAATTAGTTATATGATCAAGGAGTGAATGTTTGTGGCGCGCATTCAGGCAGATAAAATCATAGATATAATTAAAAAACAAATAGTCGAACAGGAATCAGTTGTTGAAGTTGTGCAGATAGGCAAGGTTTTGGAGGTAGGTGACGGAATTGCTCGTGTAAGCGGACTGCCTGATGTAATGGCGGCAGAAATGCTTGCGTTTCCCAATGATGTATATGGCATTGCTTTAAATTTGGGTGAAAATGAAATCGGAGCCGTTTTGTTAGGCGAAACGACACTAGTTAAAGAAGGCGATGCGGTAAAAGGCACGGGCAAGATTGTTCAGGTTCCGGTTGGAGAAGGTTTGGTTGGAAGAGTTGTCAATGCTTTAGGCGAACCAATTGATGGAAAAGGCGCAATCAAAGCAGATTCTTTCCGTCCGATTGAGTGGGTCGCGCCGGGTGTAGTTGAGAGACAACCGGTTAAAGAACCGCTCCAGACAGGAATAAAAGCGATAGACTCAATGATTCCAATCGGGCGCGGTCAGCGTGAATTGATTATTGGAGACAGACAGACAGGAAAAACAGCAATTGCGGTTGATACTATCATAAATCAAAAAGGCTCAGATGTAATTTGCGTTTATGTCGCAATTGGACAGAAGGCATCTACTGTGGCTCAGGTTGTTGAAGCGTTAGAAGAATTTGGGGCAATGGATTATACCACTGTTGTAAGCGCTTCTTCCAGCGATCCGGCTTCTTTACAATGGATGGCGCCTTATTCGGGATGCGCAATGGCTGAACACTTTCTCTACAATGGCAAACACGCTTTAGTTATTTACGATGATTTATCAAAACATGCGCAGGCATACAGACAAATATCATTACTTCTAAGGAGACCGCCTGGCCGCGAGGCTTATCCGGGCGATGTTTTTTATCTGCATTCCCGTCTGCTCGAAAGAGCTGTTAAGCTAAATGACGAACTCAAAGGCGGATCATTAACTGCGCTGCCTATTATAGAAACTCAGGCAGGAGATGTTTCCGCGTATATCCCGACGAATGTTATTTCAATTACAGATGGGCAGATATTTTTGGAAACAGATTTATTCTATGCGGGTATTCGGCCTGCAATTAACGTTGGTATTTCCGTTTCCCGTGTTGGTGGAAGCGCTCAAATAAAGGCAATGAAACAGGTGGCTGGCAGGTTGAGACTGGATTTGGCTCAGTATCGTGAATTGGAAGCATTTGCCCAGTTTGGAACTGAGCTCGATAAAGCAACTCAGTCGCAGTTAGCGCGTGGAGCCAGAATGGTTGAACTTTTAAAACAACCCAGATATAAACCAGTTTCTGTTGCCGAACAAGTACTTACTATTTATACGGCCGTAAACGGATATCTTGATGATATTCCTATTGAAAAAGTTGGAAATTTTGAAACAGACTTTCTTCAATTTATTCAGAGCAGTCACCCGAATATTATAAAAACAATTGAGGAAGAAAAAATTATTTCTGAGAAACTCGAAGAAGAGATTAAAAGTATAATTATTTCATTTAAAAAGTCATTTGTAGAATCGGAGTAAAACGTAAATATTGGGTTATAGGTTATAGGTAATGGGTTATGGGTGATGGGGCTAAAGTCAAAACTTAGAACGCAAAAGGTAAAACTACAAATTAAAAGTTAAAACGGAAGAATTTTAGGTGAAATAATTGGCTAAAGCAAGAGAGATAAAAAGAAGAATACGAAGTATTGATAATACACGTCAGATAACCAAAACAATGGAAAAAGTTGCGGCGGCGAAGATTAAAAAGGCTCAGGAAAGAATTGAGTCCGCAAGGCCGTATGCTCTTAAAATGATGGATGTTTTATATAACGTGGCTCATTATGTTTCAAGTGAAGAACATTCTTTATTAGAAGTGCATGATCCTATTGAAAAAGTTTTAATTGTCACCGTAAGCTCAAACAGAGGATTATGCGGCGCTTTTAACAGTAATGTTATCAGGAAATCTGAGGCTATCTATCAATCTGAATTAAACAGAGGCAGGAAAATTGCCTTTGTTGTGATTGGCAAGAAAGCTTTAAACTATTTTAAGTATTGCGGTTATCCTATTGCAAAATCTTTTACTGAAATGGATGATTTTCCCACTTATCAGGATGCCGCAAGAATCGGACACGACTTAATAAACATTTATACTTCAGGCAGAGTAGACAAGATTTATCTGGTGTTTAATCATTTTAAATCCGCGATGGAGCACTATTCAGTAGAATATGTTTTGCTTCCTATTCAGCAGGAAGAAGTTGTCAGTCAGGCCGAAAGAAGCGGCGCGGTAATTTATGATGAATATATTTTTGAGCCAAGTCCAAGAGATGTTTTATTTAGTCTTTTGCCAAATTATATAGAAACACTTGTGTTTAGAGCATTAATGGAGTCATCAGCAAGTGAAAATGGAGCAAGAAGAACAGCGATGAAGTCGGCATCTGATAATGCCAATGAGTTAATAGACAATCTGAAACGTTCTTATAATAGAATGCGTCAGGCTCAGATTACTCAGGAGATCGCGGAAGTTGTAGGAGGAGCGGAAGCTCTTAGAACGTAAAGCGCGAAGCGCAAGGTCACAAGTCGCAGGTCACAAGACACAAGTCAAGATTCGTCATTGCAATTAGCCATAGCCCCGAGCCGAAGGCGTGGGGGACCAAAGGAAGTGTGGCAATCTGACAGAAGTGTCATTCTGAGGAGCGGAGCGACGAAGAATCTTAATATGTTTATAGAATGTTATTCAAAGAGGTGAAGTAATGAATAAAGGCAAAATAGTTCAGATTATAGGTCCGGTTATGGACGTTGAATTTACCCCTGAGACGCTGCCAAGAATTTATACAGCGCTTAAGGTTGAAAAAGAAACAGGTCAGGACAAAACCACTATTGTTGCTGAGGTTCAACAGCATATTGGCGATAGTCAGGTGCGGGCTGTAGCAATGTCTTCCACCGATGGGCTGGTGAGAGGAATGGAAGTAATTGATACGGGAGAAGCAATTAGAGCGCCAGTTGGCCGTTCTACCTTGGGAAGAATTTTTAATCTGTTAGGCGAACCGATTGATAAGAGGGGTCCTGTAGAAACAGAAGACTACTATTCAATTCACAGAGAAGCTCCTCGGTATGAAACATTAAAACCAACCAGTGAGATTTTTGAAACAGGAATTAAAGTTATTGATTTGTTAGCCCCCTATGTTAAGGGCGGTAAAACAGGATTATTTGGCGGCGCTGGTGTTGGAAAAACAGTTTTAATTATGGAGCTTATTCATAATATCGCGACAGCTCACGGAGGATTTTCTGTTTTCACCGGTGTCGGTGAAAGAACAAGAGAAGGAAATGATCTCTGGCTTGAAATGAAAGAGTCAGGGGTTTTAGATAAAACTGTGATGGTGTTTGGCCAGATGAATGAACCACCGGGCGCCCGACTTCGGGTTGGTCTTACCGGTCTTACAATGGCTGAATACTTTAGGGACAGAGGAAACGATGTGCTTCTTTTTGTTGATAATATTTTCCGTTTTGTTCAGGCAGGTTCTGAAGTATCAGCGCTTCTAGGACGAATGCCTTCAGCGGTTGGTTATCAGCCGACTCTTGGCTCTGAAATGGGCGAGTTGCAGGAAAGAATTACCTCAACCAGAGAAGGTTCTATTACATCAGTTCAGGCTATTTATGTTCCAGCGGATGATTTGACTGATCCCGCTCCTGCGACAACGTTTACTCATCTTGATGCTACAACAGTTCTCTCGCGTCAGATTGCGGAACTGGGTATTTATCCGGCGGTTGATCCGCTTGATTCCACCTCGCGTATTTTAGCGGCAGATTTTGTTGGACAAGAGCATTATAATGTTGCCAGAAGAGTTCAGCAGATTCTCCAAAGATATAAAGATTTACAGGATATTATCGCAATTCTTGGTTTAGATGAGCTTTCGGAAGAAGATAAGCTGACTGTTCAAAGAGCAAGAAAAATTCAGAGATTTTTATCTCAGCCGTTCTTTGTGGCAGAACAGTTTACCGGTCAGGCTGGAGCTTATGTTAATCTTAAGGATACAATTAAAGGATTTAGAGAAATAATAGAAGGAAAATATGACGATCTGCCTGAGCAGGCTTTTTATATGGTCGGGACAATCAATGAGGCAGTGGAAAAAGCCAAAGCAATCAGAGCATCTGAAGCACTTAAGGCTTCATCAGAAAATAAAGAGCCAGAAGAGGAAAATTAAAACTGATGGCTGAAAAAAGATTAAGATGTGAAATAATTACTCCAAGCAAAATTATATTTAACGGAGATGTAAATATGGTAATTGCTCCAAGTGTTGACGGTGAACTGGGCATATTGCCTCTTCATACATCCCTTGTTGCTATGCTTAAGATAGGAGAGTTAAAGTTAAAAATTGGTGATAATTACGAATATATAGCAAGTGGCAAGGGATATTTGGAAGTCAGAGAAGATAAAGTTACAATTCTTATAGATAATGCGGAGTTTGCCTCACAGATTGATGTTGAGCTGGCAGAGAGGGTTAAAAAAGAAATTGAAGAAAAATTAAGTATATTAAAAAAAGAAAAGAAACCTGAGCTTTTTGATGAAATGCAGAATGCTTTAGAGATGGCGGCAACCAAACTAAAAGTCGCTAAAAGAGTTAAGTAGTTTAAGATATATCTCTCCTTCCCTATCAATGTTTTCTACAATACTCCACAATAGAAACTATCTTGTCGACTAGTCTTTGTGATTTTCAATTTGTTTTCAAAATAGAATAATGGTATTAGTAGAATAAGTATAAAAATAAATGTTGGGCAGACAAGATAAATTATGAAGATGAATCATGGCTTTTCATGGCAATATGACGAGTTCAAGCAAGTAGGCACGGACTACGGCAGCAAGGCCGAAGTAGAAATCTACGATTCGAGTCATGCAGATTTTCGAGACATGGAGGCCGAAAGCATAAGAATTTTCGATTCGCTTGAAATCAAGAGAAGCAATGTGCTGATCGATTTTGGATCTGGAACCGGCACTTTTGCCATTCAAGCAGCGCGACGCTGTGCCAGAGTGTATGCCGTCGATGTTTCACGGGCTATGATCGACCGCGCGGAGGCCAAGGCAATCAAGGCTGGAACATCGAATATTGAGTTTCACCATGCTGGGTTCCTGACCTACGAGCATA
>JACQXZ010000054.1 GCA_016208465.1 Actinomycetota bacterium | reverse complement strand
TTGCAATAAAGAATTTAATGCCACTATGAGAGTATGTCCTTTCTGTAATATGCCCAATACGATACCACCGACAAAAAGTAAAGCCTTATGTCCTAAATGCAAAGTTGAACTTCAGCCAAAAAAATTTCGGGAATGTGAATTGAATGTTTGTCCATCTTGTTCCGGAATGTGGCTGGATACTCTCGAATTCGAGCAGCTTACTTCAGAGAAGGATGTTTACAATGATCCATCAGGAGAGATTCAGTTTATTCGTGTCCAGCCGGAGAATGATCAGAAGTTTTACGAATGTGTTCGGTGTGATAATATTATGAATCGGATTAATTTTAAAAGGATATCTGGTATTTTGATTGATATTTGCGGTGAACATGGAGTATGGTTAGATAACAGGGAGCTTACCTGTTTACGCAATTTTATTGCAAGCGGAGGACTGGATAAATCAGGGTTGTAGGTCGTAGGTGGAAACACGCAACTCGCTAAGACCTGGAGTTTTATTGATTCCAATTTGTTTGGGTTAGGGGAAACTGTGTTTACGAATGGCAGACAGACTATAAAACTTAAAATTGGTTTGGTAAATACGTTTTTGATTGTTTTTTTTCTTTTGATCTTCAGCAATGTTAAGGCTTACAGCGCTGTTTCCGGTCAGCAAATCTGGGAAAGACGTTTTAATGGCACAGGCGCTAGTAATGATAGCGCTTCTGTTATTGCTGTTGATCGAAATAACAATATTTATGTTGCTGGAACAAGTGAAAAAGATTTTATTGTAATTAAATATGATTCAGCCGGCAATCTTGTCTGGACAAAAAGGTATGGGAAATTTAAGAAAGGCGTTGACGAAGTTAGGGCTATTGCTGTTGATGAAATTGGAAATATTTATGTTACTGGAACAAGTTTTGGAGGTCCTGATAGCAAGAAAGATTATGCGACCATCAAATATGATTCAACGGGAAAACAAAAATGGGTAAGACGATACAACGGTCCCGAAGATAACAACGATTTGGTTACCTCAATGGCTGTTGATAAAAACAACAATATTTATGTTACCGGAACAAGCTATGGAACAAGAGCAACTCTGACTGACTATGCGACTATTAAATACAATTCTTCAGGAAAGCAAAAATGGGTAAGACGATATGATAGCACTAAGAAGAATAAAAACACCAATTTTTTTGTTAATATTTTTATAAAATTACTGGATTGGTTTAAACAACCAGCCGGGAGCATAGATGGAGCCACTAAGATTGTTGTTGATAAAAACAACAATATTTATGTTACCGGAACAAGCTATGGAACAAGGGCTACACTGACTGATTATGTGACCATTAAATATAGCTCTGCAGGGAAGCAAAAATGGGTAAGACGATACAATGGTTCCGGCAATGGTGATGATATACCTGTATCTATGACTATTGATAATAAAGATAATGTTCTGGTTACTGGCATAAGTCGAGGCAGTTCCAAGAGTAAAAACGACTATGCAACCGTTAAATACAATTCTGCAGGAGAACAGAAATGGGTAAGACGATACAATGGTTCCGGCAATGGTGATGATATACCAGCGTCTATAGCTGTTGATGTTGATAGTAATGTTTATGTTGCTGGGATGGGATACGGTGGCGCGAAAATCAAAGACGACATTGTTACCATTATGTATGATACATCAGGAAATAAAAAGTGGGCAAGGAATTACAATGGTCCAAAAAATCAGAATGATTGGGTTAAAGATATTATTGTTGATTCTTCGGGCAATATTTATGTTGCCGGGATAAGTTACAGTGGTTTTGCTGTCTTAACTGATTATGTAACTATTGGATATACTTCTTCAGGAGATCGGCTTTGGATTAACCAGTATAATGGTTCTGGAAGCGGGCGTGATTTAGCGACTGCTATTGCTGTAGATGCGGATAGAAACATCTATGTTACGGGCACCAGTTATGGCGGGGAAGATACCTTGGATGACATTGTAACCATTAAGTACTCACCTTAGTATCTCATAATGAATGACTCTTATGCCAAGCTGCATTCAAAACAGTAATTTCTCACCTTCAGTAGGACAGCCGTCTCGGCTGTCAAAAAACGAAAGACCCCGATATCTATCGGGGTTCTACCAGTTATGATTGCAAAAAGAAAACCCCGATTAAATCGGGGTTTTCTTTGTTGTGTCAAACACCTCTGTAGTTTAGCTACGAAAGTGTTTCATCAGTGTCCCAGTCAGGCCTACACTCATCGGGGTCGCCCGGAGCAGACTGACATACATCAGGATCATTCAGTCCCTGTGAGCAGATATCAGGAGCAACGACGCCTCCTACTGTAGTTCCACAAACATCTTGTTCAGTCGTACCTTTTATGCATACGTCAGCTTCATTTATTGAAGGTGCGCAAACATCAGGATTATTTACTGCTGCTGATGGGTCACAGATATCAGGAGCATCTGGTCCTTCACCGCAGACATCTTTGTCAACAGTTGAACCCGGATCACAAATATCTTTGTCGCCATATTCAATAGAGCATGCATCAGGATTATTGTTTACGGGATCGCAGACATCAGATGTGGTGTTTTCACCACAAACATCGTTGGCACTTAAGCCTGTGTCACAAACATCTGGATCGGCGCTGTTGCAGACATCTGGGTCGTTATTATTGGTATTGCATGTGTCACGACTACCCGGTCCATTACCGCAGATATCTTCGTTAGTTCCCGGATCGCAAACATCGGGTTCACCCTTAGCTGTGTCACATATGTCTGGGTCTGCGACAGTTCCATTACAGATATCATCATCTTGTACATTTGCTGGATCGCATACGTCAGCATCCTTAGCTGGGTCGCATACGTCTGGATCAGTGTTATCGCAGACATCAGAAGTCGGACCCTGATCACAGAGGTCTTGAGCAGGGGTAACACCGGGATCACAGATGTCTTTATCTGTTGGATTAGTAGTAGCAGAGCAATAGTCTGGATCACTGGTTGGAGATTCACAAACATCCGGTGATACCTGTCCCTGACGACAAACATCGTCAGTCGTATTCGGATCGCAAAGATCTTTATCGCCAACATTTGGTCGACACTGATCAGGATCAGTGGTAGTACAATAATCTTTTATCCCTTTATCAGGAGCGCATCTGTCAGGATCGCCCAGATTAGGTCGGCAAACGTCGCTTCCCGGTTTGGTTGAAAGACATATGTCGGGATCTTTCTGTTCTTTTGGATTGCAGATGTCATTATCATGTTTTACATGGCAGTAATCTGTGTCACCCAAGTATCGTCTACATTCATCTTTATCTCCAACTTGGACTTTACATAAGTCGGGATCGCGAAGATGAGGTTCGCATTTATCATTATCAAAACCCCGGCTGGGAGCACAAAGATCTTTGTCGCTTAAATCTAGACGACAAATATCCGGATCCGCTGTTGCCGTGCCTGCCAGGCAAATATCAGGAATAATTGCAAGAGGTTTGCAGAGTAGTATGGGTATGCCTACTACCCCTTGCGCCAAGGCTGCTGCTGATCTTAAGCCGTTAAGAATGGCGAAATGGGCTAATCCAATACCGCCGTATTTAAGGATAGTTCTTCTGTCTAATTTGCGCTTAACAATTGATTCTACTTTTTCGGAGATGTCTGATTCTGGCTGGTATTCTTTTTTTTCATCATCTTTCATTTTTTTTACACCTCCTTTCCTTAAAGATTTTGGTAATTGGTTTTATAACCTTAGCCGGAAGAACCAACCCATTTCTCTAAAACTTGGGGGTGTCTTTTAGCTAACTGGTCATAAAACCAAATGCCAAGCTCATAAGATTTACGGACAAATCGACAATGACCTTCGTCAGGATAATAGTGAGTTCCAGACGGATGAGCTACATAAAAAGGACAGGGACCGCCGCAGATATGGCGTGCCCAGCAGGTTTGCCAGCAATACTTTTTAACATTGTAATAATCTTTTAAAATCTGAAAAGCCTTTTCTTTATCAATTCCTGTTTCCAGATTCCCAATAACAAAGGCATCCATTCCTACGTAGCGATGACAAGGATAAATTCGTCCATCCACAGCTATAGTAGAAACACCTCTGGCAAGACCGCAACGAACTCTCGTTTTTCGTCGGGTATGAATTTCATTGAGCAGATTTTCAAAGGGATTAAAGGGAACTTTGATTTTTTTGTCTAGTCTGTCTAAAATTTCATTGACAGTTTTTTCATATTCAAAAAAGATTTTTTCAAATTCTTCTGGACCAAAATCATAATCTTCCTTGGCAAAACACGATCCTTCAGCTATACCAAAACCAATACGGGTAAAACCAAACTCTTCAAAAAAATTAGCCAGATTGTTCATTTCTATATTGTGCCGGGTTAGGGTAGGACGGACAGACAAATGTCCTCTTCGTTTTAGTAAGCTTTTAAGATTCTTTGCCACTAAATCATATGAGCCTTCTCCAGTTTTCAACGGTCTCATATCATCCTGAACGCTTTTCGGTCCATCCATACTTACTTTAAGACCAAAGCGATTAGTGCAGAGAAATTCAATAATTTCATCATTCATAATAGTTCCATTAGTAGTTAAACTAAAACCGATGCGCTGGCCTGTTTTTTGAGCAAGTTTCCTGCTGTATTCCACAGCTTTTTTAATTACTTTGAAGTTTAAAAGAGGTTCTCCGCCAAAGAAGATAAGACCAATTTCCTGAATGCCTTTGGTTTTTTCGAAGAGATAATCGACCGCCCGCAAGGCGGTTTCTTCGCTCATAAGAAGAGCTTTTTTGCCAAAATTGCCGCCTTCGGCGTAGCAGTATTTGCAAGACATATTGCATGCCTGAGAAACACAAAGAGTAATATGAGAAGATCTTCTTTTGAGAAGGCGATGAAGATATTGGTTTATTTCGTTTTCCTGTTCAGGAACTTCTGCCTTGAAGAATCCTAAATTTTTTAATTGTTCCATTTCCTGAAAAATTTCTTCAATTTTTTGACTGGAATAGGTATTTCCTGACTTGGATATTAGGTGAATTTTTCCGGAGGGAGAAAGAGATTCCAAGTTTGAGAGAATTTCAAAAGCGTTGTTGTCAGTTTCGACAAAATAACTTGTAGGTATGTCAAAGAAAAACTTTCGGTCGGCATAAGTAAATAAATGAATTGGAAGTTTATTGTTGTCTTCTTCATTTAAAATGCTGAAATGATGCTTGGCTTCTGTCATTTTACATTCCCGTTCCTTAAAGGTGGCGAGTTCAAAGGATGGTAAATATATAATCCGCCAAGTTATAATTTTTGTCAAGCTCAGATGGACTAAAAACAAGGATGATTGTAAAAAAGAGATAATCTTGCTAACAGGATTTATTTTTGCTAATATAGCACTACAATTAAATATAAGTCTTCGGGGCAGGGTGAAATTCCCGATCGGCGGTAAAGCCCGCGAGCCTTGAAAGTCAGGAGTCAAAATGCAGATTTCTGAGTGACAAGGCAGGATCTGGTGAGATACTGAAACGAGTTCAGTACAGGATTCCAGAGCCGACAGTATAGTCTGGATGGGAGAAGATACTTTTTAAAAGCCAGTCTTGCATTAGATTTCGATGAGAAGCGCAGGAATTTTGCTTTTAGGCAAGGAAGACGAGACTTTTTGGCGCAGGCGTACTTGACTGTACGTTGAGCACAAAAAGTTTTGGCTGACACAGCATAAAAACAAAATAACAAGCTTATCGCAAAAGCTAATGCAAGACTGGCTTGAAGCCAGAGTATGGTTTTGTTTGTTTTGTTGTTTTATAAAACCATAGTTGTGGTGTGCTATGTAATGACTTAAAGAGTATATTCTCCTTAAGTCATTTTTTTTAAGGACTAGAAAATTACGCTTTTTGTTTGGCAGGTCAGGAGACCTGCCTCTACCCGAGACAGAACCGGGTCTCCTGACTCGATTCCTTTGTTATTTTGAAAGGACACTTATGCACGAGAAGTTTATGAGAAAAGCAATGGAACTGGCAGAACTGGGACAGGGAAAAACAAGCCCGAATCCTATGGTTGGCGCTGTAGTTGTAAAAAACAATCGAATTATAGGTGAAGGTTATCATGAAGCAGCAGGAAAACCTCACGCCGAAGTGATGGCTTTAAGGCAAGCAGGCAATGAAGCAAAAGACGCAATTTTATATACAACTATTGAACCATGCTGTACATACGGAAGAACTTCCCCCTGCACCGAAGCTATTATTTCATCCGGGATAAAAAAAGTTGTTGCCGGAATGGTCGATCCGAATCCAAAGGTTGAAGGAAAAGGACTAGCGGAAATTCACTCAAGAGGAATAGAAGTTTTTGCGGGAGTTTTAAGCAGGGAAATAGCAAAACAAAATGAGGTCTATATAAAATACATTACTACTAAACTTCCATTTGTGATTTTAAAAAGCGCCATTAGTATAAATGGAAAAATAACTACTAAAACCTCAAAATGGATTACTACTGAAGATTCAAGAAGAGAGGTTCATAGACTCAGAAGCGAATGCGACGCGGTAATGGTTGGCATTGGAACAGTTTTGGCGGACGATCCTCTTTTAACTGTAAGGCTTGGTAAAGAACAAAAAAGAAGTCCTATCCGTGTGGTTGTTGACAGCGCTGGAAAAATACCTTTAGAGTCAAAACTTGTTATGCCTTCCACAATTCCTGTGGCGCTTATAACTACAGAGAAAACGCCAAAAGCCAAAGTAAATGAATTAGAAAAAAAAGGCATAAAAGTTTTTCTGGTTTCCGAGGAAGATGGCAGAGTAAATCTTTTAGAAGCTTTAAAAGAGTTAGGAAAAAAAGAAATTGCAAGCATTCTTTTGGAGGGCGGAGCTTCATTGAATGCTTCTGCGATAAAAATGGGACTTGTAGATAAATATATATTTTTTATAGCTCCATCGTTGATAGTTGAAAGCAGCGCATTGGATATGGTGGCTAAAGATTCTAATGATTTTTTTAAAGAATTAAGATTTAGCCGGGTCAGGAAAATAGGTTCTGATTTGATGGTTGAGGCGTACCCTGCCTGAAAAGCTGGGAAGATAGTATTTTAAATTCAAATTCGTGTAATTTTTAGCAAAATAATGAGATAAGCGCCAAAAGGATAAATACCAAATTCCAAGTATCAAATAACAAATAAATTCCAATAAACAAAATTCGAAGTTCCAAACTTAAGGTTCCCGGAGTTTGAATTATTTGGACATTGTAAATTGGGATTTATTTGAGATTTGGAATTTGTTATTTGGAATTTCTGACCTTTTATTCCGACTTGTTCGGGTTAGAAAGACAGGAATTTGGGAAGGAAGAATATATATGTTTGCCGGAATCATCGAAGAACTGGGTGAAGTTAAAAGTTTTAAAAAGGGTTCTTCGAAGTGTGTAATTGAGATTGAAGGAAAAAAAATATTTGATGGCTTGAAAATAGGAGATTCTGTTTCAGTAAATGGCACATGCTTGACGGTTTCTTCTCTTAAAGAAAAAAGATTTTTTTCTGATATAATGACTGAAACTTTGAAGAAAACAGCGCTGGGAGATATTTCTATTTCAGAAAAGGTCAATCTGGAGCGAGCGCTTGTTTTTAATTCACGTTTAGGCGGACACTTTGTCAGCGGACATATAGATGGCGCGGGAATTATTGTTAACAAAAAAAAAGACAAAAATAGTTATTTGTTTCAGATAAAAACCAGTTCCGATATTTTGAAATATTTAATTAAAAACGGCTCAATTGCAGTAGACGGGATTAGTCTTACAGTTATGGATATTTTAAAAGATAGTTTTATGATTTCAATCATTCCCCATACATTCAAAAACACGACGCTTGGTTTTAAAAATATTAATTCAAAAGTTAATCTGGAGACAGATATGATTGCTAAATATGTTGAAAATTTTTTGAATCAAAAAAAACGAACTAAGAATTCAAGGCTTATTTCGTTGCTGTAAAAACGTAATACGTAATACGTAAGGCGTGAGATGCAAGATGTGAAAATCGGGTAATGGGTGATAGGAATAGGTGATGGGAGAAAATCAAGAAAGAGGTAGATTAACGTGGGACGCGAGACATGAAGAGCGAGAAGTCAAAACCTTTGACGAATAACCGTCTTACGTCTTACGCCTCACGTTTTACGTTAAAAAGGGAGGTTATATGTCATTTAATAATATTGACGAAGCAATTCAAGATGTAAAAGACGGCAAAATGTTGATTGTTGTTGATGATGAAGACAGGGAAAATGAAGGCGATTTAGTAATGGCGGCTGAGAGAATAACGCCGGAAGCAATTAACTTTATGTCTAAACATGGACGCGGATTAATTTGTATGCCTTGTGAAGGAAGGCGGCTGGATGAACTCAAAATTCCTGCAATGGTTAGCGAAAACGATTCTCTCCACGGATTTGCCGTCCCGGCCATGTGTTTCCTTTGAGAGCCAAAGATGGCGGAGTTCTGGAAAGAGCAGGTCACACTGAAACGGCTGTTGATTTAGCGAGAATGGCTAATCTTTTTCCAGCAGGAGTTATCTGTGAAATTATGCACGAAGATGGATCAATGGCGCGCCTCCCTGAGTTGAAAAAATTTGCAAAAAAACATAGTCTTAAAATTATATCTGTAGAAGATTTGATTAAACACAGACGAAGGACTGAGAAGCTGGTTAAAAGAGTAGCGGAAATTAATCTGCCAACCAAGCATGGATTGTTTAAAGCAATTGGCTATAAAAATATTCTCGAGTCGTATAATCATAGCGAAAAAGATTATCTTGCTTTGATAAAAGGAGAAGTAAGCGGTAAAAAAGATGTTTTGGTTCGTGTTCATTCCGAATGTCTGACCGGTGATGTTTTTAAATCGCTTCGCTGCGATTGTGGAAGTCAACTGGAGATTGCTTTAAAAATGATTGAGGAAGAAGGAGAAGGTGTTTTTCTTTATATTATTGGACAGGAGGGTCGTGGTATAGGGCTTGCCAATAAACTAAAAGCCTATGAATTGCAGGAGAAAGGAAAAGACACAGTAGAAGCCAACGAAGAGCTTGGTTTCCCGCCCGATCTAAGAGACTATGGTATTGGAGCTCAGATATTAGTTGATTTGGGTATTACTTCAATGAGGCTAATGACAAATAATCCCACTAAAATTGTTGGTC
>JACQXZ010000050.1 GCA_016208465.1 Actinomycetota bacterium | reverse complement strand
TTTCAGATAATGTTGATCCGGTGATTGTTGGATTTCAGGAGCAGGTTTCTGCTGTAGTGGTTGGGGTTAAGGCGGTAATAAAAAGAGCAATCGAAGAAGGAACAAATATGGTTCTTGAAGGGATTCATATTGTTCCCGGCTTTATTGATTCCGCGTATTTTGAAAATGCTTTTGTAGTTCCTCTGGTAATAACTGTTAAAGATGAAGAGATTCATCGAAGTCATTTTTACATAAGGGAAGTAGAAACAGAAGGAATTCGTCCTTTTAAAAAGTATCGTTCCAATTTTGGAAACATCAGAAAATTGGGTGAATATATTGAAAATTTATCAGATAAACATAATGTTTCCAAAATTTCCTGTTACAACTTAGATGTAACTGTTTCTCTTGTTCTGGAAGAAATAATAAAAAAGGTTATTACTCAGAATGTGTAAAACGCAATGCGTAAGATGTGAGGCGTGAGGCGTGAGACGAATAACGGACACGGACGATACGTTTAAATTACAAAGGAAGTGATTGGATGAAAATATTTCTTGATACAGCCAATGTCGATCAAATAAGAGAAGTTAATTCATGGGGTATTTTAAGCGGGGTGACAACAAATCCTACTTTATTGGCAAAAGAAGGTCGTGAATTTAAGTCTACTGTAAAAGAAATTGCGGCGATTGTTGATGGACCGATTAGCGCGGAAGCAGTAAGTATGAAAAAAGACGAAATTGTAAAAGAAGCAAGGGAGTTATCAAAGATAGCTGATAATGTTGTCATTAAAATTCCAATAACTCCGGATGGATTAGGAGCAACAAAAATTTTATCCTCAGAAGGAATAAAAGTAAACATGACGCTTATCTTCAGCGGCAATCAGGCATTGCTGGCAGCGCTAGCCGGCGCTTCATTTGTAAGCCCATTTATTGGAAGACTGGATGATATAAGTCACGACGGTGTTCAGGTGCTTTCAGAGATAATTAATGTTTATCAAAACTATGATTTTGAAACAGAAGTGATTGCCGCAAGCATCAGACATCCTCTTCATGTTTTACAAGCCGCGCAGATAGGAATTGATATTGCGACAGTTCCTTATGATGTAGTAAAAAAAATGGTTAAACATTCACTTACAGATATAGGAATAGAAAAATTTTTGGAAGACTGGGAAAAGGTAAAAAATTATAAGAAATAGATTTGAAAAGTTCAAATGTCAAAGCGTAAGAGATAGAGATTTGAGATAGAGCGGAATTAGAAGTTTTGACGTTTGCGTTTTGAGTTTGTGGCATTGTAATTTGGAATTTATTTGTAATTTGGAATTTTAAATTTATTTTAAAGGGGTGTTATTGTTTGGAAACCTTAGAAAGAGATGAGTTAGAAAAAAAATTATTAAGTGAGCTTCAGCCGATCGCGACCGAAATGGGAATCACTGGTATTGCTAAAATGAAGAAGCAGGATCTGATTATGGCGATTCTGAAACACAAAACAGAAGATAACGGATTGCTTTTTGGTAAAGGCATTTTGGATATCTTAGGAGAAGGTTACGGTTTTCTAAGAGCCAATGGTTATCTGCCCGGAGAAAGAGATATTTATGTTTCCCTTTCTCAAATCAGGCGTTTTGAGTTAAGAAGAGGAGATGAAGTTGCAGGACAAATACGTCCTCCTAAAGATAGCGAAAAATATAATGCTCTCTTAAGGATTGAAGCGGTTAATGGCGATAATCCTGAAAACGCGCGAAAGCGAATTTATTTCGACAATTTGACGCCTCTTTATCCAAGAAACAGGTTAAGACTTGAAACTGGTCCTGAAGGAATCGCAATGCGGGTAGTTGATTTAATCGCGCCAATCGGAAAAGGTCAGCGCGGTCTAATAGTTTCTCCTCCAAAAGCAGGTAAAACAACCATTTTAAAGCAAATTGCAAACAGCATTACAACAAATTCTCCCGAAGTTAAATTAATTGTTCTTTTAGTGGATGAAAGACCAGAAGAAGTAACCGATATGGAAAGATCTGTTAAAGGCGAGGTTGTAAGTTCGACCTTTGACCAGCCATCAGAAAATCACATTCAGGTAGCAGAACTGGTTCTTGAAAGAGCAAAAAGATTGGTAGAGCAAGGCAAGGATGTGACGATTCTTTTAGATAGTGTTACCCGACTAGCTCGCGCTTATAACTTAACTACACCGACTAGCGGCAGGATTCTTTCAGGCGGTGTTGATTCAACAGCCTTATTCCCTCCAAAACGTTTCTTTGGCGCGGCTAGAAATATTGAAAATGGCGGAAGTTTAACCATTTTAGCAACTGCGTTAGTAGATACAGGAAGCAGAATGGATGAAGTAATTTTTGAGGAGTTTAAAGGAACAGGCAATATGGAGCTTCATCTTGACAGAAAACTGGCTGATAAGCGTATATTCCCGGCAATAGACATTGAGCGATCGGGTACCCGTAAAGAGGAATTGTTAATGAGTGACGAAGAGGCACAGCAAGTCTGGAGATTGAGAAGGATTTTGCATTCACTCGATCCAACAGCCGCACTAGAGCTTCTAATTGCCAAAATCAGAGAAACAAAAGGCAACTCAGCTTTTCTTAGAGATGTTTCTAAATCCCCCTCAGCTCAGGATTGATGTTTCAGAAGACAGAGGACAGACAAGAGATACCCTTGAGTTATTGTCAAAGTTTTTAACCTATGATAATATGAAACAAGTTAATTTAAGGTTAAATTGAGGTGAAAAGGGTTTGAAAAAAGGAATTCATCCTGATTACGTAGAGACAAAAGTAACTTGTTCCTGCGGAGAAACATTTACCACTCGTTCAACCAAGTCGGCTTTAAGGGTTGAAATTTGCTCAAAATGCCATCCATTTTACTCGGGCAAGCAGAAGTTGGTGGATGCAGGTGGACGGGTCCAGAGATTTGAAAGAAGATACAGTTTGAGAAAAACAGAAAAATCTTCAAATGAACCCCAGAAAGAAGAAGCTTCTTCATAGAGCTTTATCCTATTCCGCTTTATTTGAAAAAACCTAAAGGAATTTAAAAAGCTGGAGGAATTTGTGCAGGTTAAATTATTGGAGCATACTCCTGAGCCAGAGCGAGTAGTCGCAGCGGCGGCAAGACTTTGTTATGCTCCAATTGGGGCAGATCAGTTATTTGATAAACTAACCAAAAAAGAAATAAGAAAGCTTCTGAATTTTTTAATTGAGTCAGGTCATCACAGCGCAATTGAACATGCTGTTTTTACTTTTGCCATTGAAGGAATTTCCCGCGCTTGCAGTCATCAGTTAGTCCGCCACCGATTAGCTTCTTATAGTCAGCAATCCCAGCGTTACGTTAAATTCTTGGATAAGTTAGAGTTTGTCGTGCCTAAAGATATAAAACGCAAGCCGAATTTAAGAAAATTGTACGAAGAAATAAACGAGAAGGCTTTTGAGGGCTATAAAAAATTAATTGAAGAAGGAGTTAATCCAGAAGACGCGCGTTATCTTTTACCTAATGCCGCTGAAACCAAAATAGTAGTAACAATGAATGCGCGTGAACTCTTTCATTTTTTTACTTTAAGATGCTGTGATAGGGCTCAGTGGGAGATTAGAGATTTAGCAAATAAAATGTTAAAAGAAGCTAAGAAAATAGCTCCAATAATTTTTGAAGATGCTGGTCCTGCTTGTCTTCGGGGACCTTGTCCGGAGGGACCGATGATTTGCGGTAATCCAAGGAAAAGAATTAAAAGAAAAAAGATTGATAAATAAAACTAAAGTAAGTTGGTGGTTTTAAATATGTCAGGATTGCATATAGGTTTGTCTTACGTCTTACGTCTTACGTCTTACGTTTCTTTTAAAATGTCAGATTTACATATAGGCGGTCAGGCTGTAATTGAAGGCGTAATGATACGCGGCAAGACAAATTGGGTGATTGCAGTCAGGCGGCCAAGCAAAGAAATAGTTATCGAGGAAAGAAAAATCAATTCTTTAGGAAAAAAGTACCCCATTCTTACCAAATTTGTTTTAAGAGGGATGCTTGCCTTTGTTGAAGCTCTTAGCCTTGGCTTTCAAGCTCTTAATTTTTCAGCCAAGGAAGCAATGGAAGGCGAGTTTGAAGAAGAAATGGGCTTAAAAGAAATGATTTTTGTTTTTGGGATGGCGGCTGTTTTGATAATCGGATTATTTTTTATTATGCCTGCTTATTTATCAAGTTTGTTAGATGGATATATTTCGAGCACGATTCTATCTAATATAATTGAGGGATTAATCAGAATAGCGATTTTTGTTTCTTATCTTTTTGTGGTTTCCAGATTGAAAGATATTAGACGGGTTTTTGAATACCACGGCGCGGAACACAAAGTTATCAATGCTTATGAAGCTGGCGAAGAATTAACTCCTGAATCAGCGGAAAAATACAGCACTTTACATGTAAGATGCGGAACAGCCTTTGTTTTGATTGTAATGATTGTTTTAATTATTGTTTTTGCTTTTTTGGGACGACCATCGATTTTAATGCGAGTTGTTTCAAGATTAGTTATTATACCTCTGGTTACCGGTGTTTCTTACGAGATAATAAAGTTTTCAAGCAAATATGAAAATTCATATTTTGTAAAGATAATAACATGGCCCGGTTTGATGTTGCAGAGATTAACAACCCGCGAGCCGTCGAAAGAACAACTAGAAGTCGCAATATCTTCAGTTAAAAGACTTTTGGAGCTCGAGAATAGTAAACAAGAATAATAAGAATGTCAGGCGAGACGCCTGACCTACAGGCTGGATAGGACAGCCGTCTCGGCTGTCCTATCTTTAGAGGTTTGAAATGTTAGATAAATTAAATGAAATTGAAAATAAATATAATGAACTTGCTGACAAATTAAGCGACCCTGAAATTATTGCTGATCAGAGTAAGTATCGCGAATATGCAAAAGCTCATGCTGGTTTAACAGAGCTGGTTGAGAAAATTCGTGAATACAAAAAGGTTCTTTCAGATATAAAAGACGCAGAGGAAATGTTGTCGGAAAAACAGGATGCTGAAATGGAGGAGTATCTTCAAAAAGAACTTAATTCATTCCACGAAGAAAAAATAAAAACAGAGAAAGAATTAAAGTTTATGTTGATTTCCAAGGATCCAAATGACGATAAAAATATAATCGTTGAGATAAGAGCAGGAGCGGGAGGAGACGAGGCAAGTCTTTTCGCCGGTGATCTTTTTAGAATGTATGGTAAATATGCTGAATCGAAGCATTGGACTTTTCAGATAATGAGCAGTAGTCCTTCTGAAATGGGAGGATTTAAGGAAATTATTTTTGAAATTAAAGGTCAAGGCGCTTATAGTAAGTTGAAATATGAATCAGGTGTTCATCGCGTTCAGAGGATTCCAGTCACAGAATCAGGCGGACGAATTCATACGTCCACCGCGACAGTTGCGGTTCTTCCGGAAGTCGAAGATGTTGAGGTGGAAATAAATCCTAACGATGTCAGGATTGATATTTTTAGATCAAGCGGTCCCGGAGGTCAGTCTGTTAACACAACCGATTCAGCGGTCAGGGTTACCCATCTTCCTACAGGAATAGTGGTAAGTTGTCAGGAAGAACGATCTCAGTTGCAGAACCGGGAACGCGCTATGAAGGTTCTAAGAGCGCGTCTTTATGAAAAGATACAGGAAGAACAACAGGCTGAGGTTGCAATGACACGACGATTGCAAATTGGAACAGGGGACAGGAGCGAGCGGATTCGAACTTATAATTTCCCACAGGGAAGAGTAACTGACCACAGAATAAGCCTTACCCTCCACAGACTGGAATCAATTCTGGAAGGCGATTTGCAAGAAGTTGTTGATGCGTTAACAGCGGCAGACAGAGCTGAAAAATTAAAAGAAGTTGTTTGAGAAAACGTAAAACGTAAGACGTAAAACGTAAGACGTTAGGACGTGAGACGTTAGGACGTGGAGACGTAAGTTGCAGGTCACAAGTCACAAGTAGGACAGGCGTCTCGCCTGTCAAGAAGGCAAAGCTCTAGCCTTGCTTGCTAAATAAAACTTAGATTTATTAGGATTAATGGGTTTATCAAATGGAAACAAGATCATTTTGCATTAAAGACATACTTAAGATGACTGATGAATATTTAAACAAGAAAGGCATTTCTAACTCTCGGCTTGAGGCTGAAGTTTTACTGGGAAACGTAACGGGTATGTCTCGGGTTGAACTTTATGTTAATTTTGATCGTCCTGTTGCAGACGAGGAGAAATCAGCTTACAGAAAAGCAATTAGTAAAAGAGTAAATGGTGAACCGCTTCAGCATATTGTTGGTCTTCAACCTTTTCGTCATATTAATCTTAAAGTTAAGCCGGAGGTTTTTATTCCTCGTCCCGAGACAGAATTGGTGGTTGAACGTATATTAGAAATTTCCAGACAGTTATCGGGACGCCTAAAAATTATTGATATTGGCACAGGTAGCGGAGCAATTGCTTTAAGTCTTGCTTATGAAATTCTTGATTCATATATTTACGCGGTGGATATTTCAGAGACAGCGCTTGATTTGGCAAGGGAAAATGCGCTGAATCTTGGTCTTTTAGGTAAAGTTTTCTTTATTAAGAGTGATTTGTTTGAGAATATCGACAAAGAGGTTGTTTCTCAGGTGGATATAATTGTGGCGAATCCGCCGTATATTCCCACTAATTTAATTGAAAATCTTCAAATTGAAGTAAAGGATTTCGAACCAAAAGAAGCATTGGATGGCGGAAAAGACGGGCTGGGTTTTTATCGACGTATAATCAGGGACTCCTCTGAATATTTAAAATCAGGCGGGTTTTTGGTTTTTGAAATTGGCGATGGTCAATCTGAAAGAATAATTAAACTATTGAAGGATAACAATTGTTTTGAAAAGATTCAACTCTCAAAAGATTATGCGGGGAAAGAAAGAATTATTTCAGCGGTTTACAGGAATCAACAACTTTGAAAGAGATAGTTAAATTAGATTTAAAAAATTTTGATTATGTTGTAAAAAAAGCATCCGACGTTTTAATTAAAGGCGGCTTAGTTATTCTTCCCACAGAGACTGTTTATGGACTAGCGGCTTGTTTTGATAATCCTTACGCAATTGAAAAGATATTTATTGCTAAAGAAAGATCGAAAGATATTCCTTTAGTAGTATGTATTGGTGAATTTGAGCAGTTAAAAATATTAACAGATGATATTTCTAAAATTACTCGTAAAATAATAAAAAAGTTTTGGCCCGGTCCACTTACTGTGGTTCTAAATAAAAGCAAGGCTGTTTCGAGTCTTCTGACAGCAGGGAAAAATACAGTAGGTGTTCGGTATCCCAAGAATGATTTAGTTTGTAAAATTATTGATTCACTCGGTTTGCCTTTAGTTGTAACCAGCGCTAATTTGTCAGGTAGCGTTAGTCCTAAAAATTTTTCCGAAATTGAAGAAAAACTTTTAAAACAGGCTGATTTTTCTATAGATGGAGGAGCAACTGATATAGGAGTTGTTTCAACTATAGTAGATTTAACTACCGATAAACCGTCTATTTTAAGGAAAGGCGCGGTTTCTGTTGAAGAAATAAATAAAATATTAAAAATAGGTTAGAGGCAAGGGGTAATAGAGTAAAATTAAAACTCAAAACGCAAAAGGTAAAACCAAAAGTCAAAATCATCACTGGTAGGACAGGCGTCCCGCCTGTCTTTTGTTCTTTGACAGCCGAGACGGCTGTCCTACTGAAGGTGAGAAATTACTGTTTCGAATGCAACTTGGTATAAGGAGTGTTTATATTTTTGAAAATAGCTATTGGTTCTGATCACGCTGGATTTGAGCTAAAAGAAAAGTTAAAAAAAATTCTTGAAACAAAAAATATCAGTTGTAATGATGTAGGGCCGGATAATGATAAACTGGTTGATTATCCTGACTATGCTGAAAAAACAGCTTTGTTGGTTGCAAGTGGTATTTGTAAACGCGGAATATTAATTTGCGGCAGTGGTGTAGGAATGGCGATTGTTGCTAATAAAATACCGGGTGTAAGAGCAGTTCTTTGCAGTGATGTTGAAACCGCCAGATTAAGCCGGGAACACAATGATACTAATGTTTTAAGCCTAGGAGCTCGTAAAATTAATTATGAATTGGCAATTCAAATTATAGATGTCTGGTTAAATACTGATTTTTCCAAAGATGAGCGGCACAATCGTCGGGTTCAAAAGATTAAGGACATAGAGAAAAAATATTTAAAAGATTTAAAATGATGCATAAGTCATAGCCCTTCTCTATTCTCATCGAAATCTAATGCAAAATCTGGGTTAAATGATCCAATAAATTTGGTTGATTCGGGCGGATAATGAACAGGAGACTTCACGAGAGTATATCAGGTCGGGCGGCAAAGCTTGTTTTTAACGACGAAGATATGATTGAAACGATTAAAAAAGCTAGTCGGGAAGAGGTGAAGGGTGGACTAATAGGAAGATCACATCATCTTAACATGACCGGTCCGATTCCATCTCAAGTACTCTGGGCTGCTTACTATTTAATAAAGGCTAAGAGGACAAAGGATCCGAAATATTTGGGTTACGGCGCTCATTCCCTGCAAGACCTCGTTGCTCATGGTCCTCTCCCAATTCATCTTTCAAGAGCTGGAGGCTGGGTTGATACGTATACCGGTCTTGGTCGCGAGAAAGTATCAGAGTGGATTACAGAAAAATATTTAAGGATGTATTAATAAAAGGAGTCCTCTCAAACAGAAACTTCAGCCAATAACTACAAATTCTCAGCCAAAAACCTTGATGAACGAATAAATTTCCTTTGATTTTTGTTTGTTGCTACATTAGAATATACTTGCATATGATACTCCTTTCTATATTAGCTGTTTTTTAGAAATGTATATAGCGTTTCGTAATTAAGATGTCATATCGACCGAAGGGAGATATCCTTTCTAATATGCACATTCATTAAGATTTCTCGCTTTGCTCGAAATGACAACATTGAAATGTTATTTTGGAAACATTTTAGTATCATATATTTTATTAATTAAAGAAAGGAAGATTGGTAATTTTAGTTAATATATCAATCTGTTAGGTATGGACATTAAAGCAGTTGAAAAAATTGATCCTGAAATCGCGAAGGCGCTTAAAGATGAATTAAATCGTCAGAGAAATACAATTGAACTAATTGCCTCAGAAAATTTTGCCAGTCTGGCAGTTCTTCAGACACAGGGTTCTGTCTTAACAAACAAATATGCTGAAGGTTATCCTAAAAAAAGATATTACGGTGGTTGTGAATTTGTTGATGTGGTGGAAAGTCTGGCTATCGAGAGAGCCAAGGAATTGTTTTCTGCTGAGTACGCGAATGTTCAGCCTCATTCAGGCGCCCAGGCAAATATGGGTGTTTACTTTTCGTTTCTGGAAGTTGGCGATACTGTTTTAGGATTAAATCTTTCTCACGGCGGTCACTTAACCCACGGCAGTTCAGTAAATTTTTCAGGAAAATTTTATAACTTTATCGCGTATGGGGTAAGCAAGGAAACCGAACAGCTTGATTATGATGAAATAAGATCTCTGGCTTTAAAGCATAAACCTAAAATGATTGTCACGGGAGCAAGCGCCTATTCCAGAATTATTGATTTTTCAATATTTCGTTCAATCTGTGATGAGGTTGGAGCTTATCTTATGGTTGATATGGCTCATATCGCTGGTCTGGTTGCGGCGGGTCTTCATCCTAATCCAGTAGAATATTCTGAATTTGTTACCAGCACAACCCATAAGACTTTAAGGGGTCCCCGCGCAGGGATGATTTTATGTAAAAAACAATTCGGTCCGGCAATTGACAAAATGATGTTTCCCGGTATTCAGGGCGGACCTTTAATGCATGTAATTGCCGCCAAAGCAGTTGCTTTTAAAGAAGCGATGAGCGATGATTTTAAAGTTTATCAGCAGCAAATCATCAAAAACGCGAAAGTTCTATCAGATGTTTTAATTGAAAATAATTTCAGGATTGTTTCCGGCGGAACGGATAATCATCTGATACTGGTTGATTTAACTTCAAAGAATTTGACAGGCAAAGACGCGGAAGAAGCCTTGGATAAAGTGGGAATCACGGTAAACAAAAACACAATTCCTTTTGAAACGAAAAGCCCCAGCATCACAAGCGGTGTTAGGTTAGGAACAGCATCGGTAACTACCAGAGGAATGAAAGAAAATGAAATGAAAGAAATAGGTATGCTTATATTCAGAACGCTTGATAATTTAAATAATGAAAAGGTATACAGTGAAGTGAGAGAACAGGTTAAACTAATTTGTCAGAAGTTTCCTCTTTATCCAGAATTGTAAGGAGATAAATTTTTTGGATAATTTTGATAATTCAAGTAAATCTCGTCCTACGTGGGATGAGTATTTTTTTATGATTGCTGAACAGGTTGCTCTAAGGTCAACCTGCAAAAGACGGCAGGTAGGCGCAATTCTGGTTAAGAAAAAAAGAATATTGGCTACAGGATACAATGGTTCTCCGAGCGGCCTTGCTCATTGTATTGATATTGGCTGCTTAAGGGAGGAGCGTAACATTGAATCTGGCGAGCGCCACGAGCTTTGTCGCGGTCTTCATGCGGAACAAAATGCAGTGATGAAATTCCTATAATTGCAAAATGAAAATTGCAAATTTTAAAATGCAAAATATAAAATGGGTAATCCTTATTTTTCAATTTGCATTTTTCAATTTAAAATTTACAATTCAAGTTAGCGAACGAAGTGAGCCTAACTTGAAGGTCACAAGTTATAAGTTATAAGGATAAAAAAGAAGGTCTTCGCTTGAACCCTTTATCAAGAGGTTAATTTGTTTTGAGAGATTATTTTTTTGTGTTTTTTATCGGATTAATTTCATCTTTTCTTATTACGCCGCTGGTCAAGAAAATCGCATTTAAATTAAAAGTGGTAGATTTTCCTGATGAAAGGAAAGTTCACGACGAGCCAATCCCAAGCCTTGGTGGAGTAGCTATCTTTATTGGTTTTTTACTTGGATTAATTTTAGCAATTATTTTGTTTGACAAATTTTCTTTGGAATTGGCTGGGATAATTTTAGGCGGGACAATAATTTTTGTCTTGGGTGTTATAGATGATATTAAAGACCTGACTCCAAAAATCAAATTTATTGGACAGATATCAGCGTCATTTGTCTTGGTTCTTTTTGGTGTTCAGATTGAATTTGTCGGGAATCCTTTTGGCGGATTAATTGATGTGGGATTGTGGTCTATTCCTCTAACAGTGATTTGGGTAGTCGCGTTTACCAATATGATTAATCTTATCGATGGTTTGGATGGTTTGGCTGCTGGTGTTTCATCGATAGCCGCTCTAGCGCTTTTTTTTGCCGCCTTTCAGACCGGAAGATACTCGGTTGCTTTTATAGCTTTGGCGCTTATAGGGAGTGCGATTGGTTTTCTTTTTCATAACTTTCATCCGGCCAGTATTTTTATGGGAGACAGCGGTAGCATGTTTTTAGGGTTTATTCTTGGTTCAATTACAGCTCAAGGCGTAATGAAAAGCGTGGCAATTGTTTCTTTGCTGGTGCCTTTAATGATAATGGGTGTCCCGATTTTTGATACTCTTCTTGCGATACTCAGGCGCTTAAGACATAGAGTTCCGGTTAGTCAGGCGGATCGAGCGCATATTCATCATCAGCTTCTCCATAGGGGATTTACCCATCGTCAGACCGTAATTATAATTTATATCTGGTGTATTTTGTTGAGCACGAGCGCGCTTGCTTTAAATTTTGCCACTCCTGCTCAAAGGGCGTCTATTTTTATCGCTCTTGCCGCTTTAAGTTTTTTCTTTGCCAAATTTTTGGGTTTATTTGATTGGCAGAAAGATTAATTATTTTAGTTATAAGATTCGTATGATTTTTGGCAGAATATTTAAAAATAAAGTTCAAATTTGAAGTTAAAGGCTATGGGCTAGAGGTTAGAGGCGATAGGCTATAGGGCGCAGGGTTGGATTGAAAGTTTAAATAATTATCCTATTGCCCCTAGCCCCTTGCCTATTACCCTTTTGTTTTTAACTTTCAGTTCCGACTTGTTCGGGTTAGAAATTTAGCAGGAAATTGGCTTGACAGGAAATTCGATTGCTACCTAACCTACCTATTGCTAAAAATGCATATCTATAGTATTATATGAGCGCAGCCAACTTAAAGAGGAGCATCAATGGGCCTCAATGGTAAGCCGGATTTGAACAATGAAAACTTAAATAAGAGCAATAATTTGGCTGAAAAGCCAGAAAAAACCAATGATAATTCTTGGGCGAGTGATCTTTTTGAGAATAAAAAGAAGCCTAAGTTGAATATAGAAAGCGGCTCGGTAATGCAGGAGTTAAAAATCTATGGCGGATTGGGAGTGGAGTTGCTTTCAGGGGTAGTGGTTGGAGCTCTTATTGGGTATTGGATTGATAATCTGCTCGGACTAAAAGTTCCATGGGGTATTCTGATTGGATCATTTATTGGTTCGATAGCAGGATTTATTAATATTTATAATGTTATTGTCAAGGAAGAAGAGAAGAAGCTTAAGACAAACACGAAGGAAACAAAAAGTTAATGTCGATGATTTTTGAAAACTGGTCTTTTAAATCAATAAAACCTTGGATGCTTTTATTTGTTTTATTATTAAGCATCTTTGTTTTTATAATAATTGGCTACTTTAGTTCAAATAATCCAATTATAAGTGTTCTTTTAGGAATAGACTTGGCAGTAGTATATTATTATATAAGTTTTGGATTTTTAAAGAAGTCCTCCGCTTTTGCTCAAAATGCAATGGTTGGAGGATTTTTTATGCGCTTAACATTGTTTGTTGCCTTTATTTTTTTGTTGCGAAAACTGGCAATTTTTAATATTTTTATTTTGTTAATAAGTTTTGTGGCAGTTCACGCATTTACATTACCGGTAGTTGTTTTTAGAACCAGCCGGAAATTAACACAAACTTAGGACGTGAGACGTAAGGTGTGAGACGCGAGATGTGAAAGGCCGTTCGCTTTACGTTTTACGCCTCACGTCTTACGTTAAAAGGAGTGAGTCATTATTGGAAATATTTGAAGAATTAGTAGAAGCTTCACAATTTAAAATAGTTGGCAGTATGTTAAGCGCATGCGTGATAATATTCTTGCTTTTTTTTATAGCCTCCAGAAGAGTAAAAATGGTTCCCCATGGTCTTCAAGGTGCATTAGAAGCACTAGTTGATTTTATAAAAATAGATATTGTTTTTGAAAATATTGGACCAGAAGGAAAAACATGGCTGCCATTTTTTGTTACCTTATTTTTCTTCATCTTGGGGACTAACTTAATTGGTTTAATCCCCGGTTCTTTTTCCGCAACCTCCAACATTAACATCACCGCAACACTGGCGCTTATTGTTTTTTTCTCAATTCAGGTTCAAGGAGTAATTAAGCATGGATTTTTTAAGTATATAAAGAGTTGGATTCCAGCGGGTGTTCCGGTTTTTATTGGAGTTTTTATGTTTCCAATAGAATTTGTTGGTCAAATTGCCAAACCTTTTTCTCTGGCGATTCGTCTGTTTGCTAATATGTTTGCAGGACATTTGGTGTTAGGAACAT
>JACQXZ010000051.1 GCA_016208465.1 Actinomycetota bacterium | reverse complement strand
TGGGAATCCATCGAAGAAATTTTACTTTCCGCAGATGTAGGTGTTTCTGCTACACTTAAAATTATAGACAATCTAAAAGATAAGGCAAAAAAGGAAGGAATAAAAGAGCCATCAGAGCTCTTAACGCTTATTCAGAAAGAGTTAATGAATATATTAAGTTTTAATTCAGCAAGCTCTCAACTTAAAGAAAATGGGCTTGCGGTAATTATAATTGTTGGTGTTAATGGTGTTGGTAAAACAACTACTATTGGAAAAATTGCTCATCAGTTGGTTTCAGCTAATAAAAAAGTTTTAATTGCCGCGGCAGACACATTCAGGGCGGCGGCAATTGAACAGCTCGAAGTCTGGGGCGAAAGAGTCGGTGTTGAAGTAATTAAGCATCAGCGTAAAGCCGATCCGGCGGCAGTTGTTTATGACGCAGTTCACGCTGCCAAAGCGAGAGACATTGATGTATTATTAATAGATACCGCGGGAAGACTGCATACTCATGTTAATCTAATGGAAGAATTGAAAAAAGTTAAGAGAGTTGCTGAAAGAGAAGCAGGCGACGCGATTATAGAAACGTTTTTGGTTTTAGACGCCACAACCGGTCAGAATGGTTTGTCTCAGGCAAAACTTTTCAACGAGGCTCTTAATATAGATGGTCTTGTGCTTACAAAACTGGACGGAACCGCGCGAGGCGGGATTGTGGTAGCTATTGTGGATGAATTGAGAATACCTGTAAAACTGGTTGGTGTTGGTGAAGGAATGGAAGATCTTCATGAGTTTTATCCTGAAGATTTTGTTGAAGCGTTACTGGCTCCAACGTTTAATGGGTAAAATTATTATGCGTAAGAAGTAAAATTGAATGATTTATGTCTAAATTAGAAATAAAAAGTCAAAAATAAAAATGACAAATTAAAATTCAAAAATAAGTTCAAAAGACTATGGGCTTTTTAATTAAGAAAAATAAAAAAGACAGCTAAATAAGTAATTTTTTGCACATTTAACCTGAAAGTCAGTAATAATTTTTTCATTTTAATATGTATTTTTGATTTTTTATCTTTGATTTTTGATTTGAGTAAAGATTCACATTTTTATATCATTGAAATATGAAAGAACTTTACGAACCTCAAGGAGTATTAATAATGTTTGACAGTTTGTCTTTTAAATTACAGAATGTTTTTTCAAAATTAAAAGGACGCGGAAAATTAGGCGAAAAAGATGTAGAAGAAGCAATGCGCGAAGTGCGCTTGGCTTTACTTGAAGCAGATGTTAACTATAAAGTAGTTAAAGATTTTGTTGCAAAAGTAAAAGAACGCTCAGTGGGCAAAGAAGTTTTGGAGAGTCTGACTCCTGCCCAGCAGGTAATAAAAATTGTAAACGAAGAATTAACTAATTTAATGGGTTCTACCCAAAGCAGATTAATTCTCAGCCCTCAGCCGCCTTCTATTCTTATGATGGTTGGTCTTCAGGGGTCAGGTAAAACAACAACCACGGCTAAACTTGCCCGCTATCTTAAAAAGGAGGGTCGTAAACCATTTTTAGTCGCGGCTGATATTTACAGGCCAGCCGCTATACATCAACTTGAATTGCTTGGCGGCGAATTGCAAGTTCCTGTTTTTAAAATGGAACACAAATCTCCTTCTTTAATCGCTGAAAAAGGCATCGAAGAAGCAATTTCTACAGGATGCGACGCGGTAATTATTGATACCGCTGGCCGCTTGCATATTGACGAAGAAATGATGAATGAAGTAGGGGAGATAAAAAAGAAAGTAAAGCCTCACCAAATTCTTTTGGTTGTTGACGCGATGACAGGACAGGATGCCGTAAATGTCGCGGTTGCTTTTGAAGAGAAGATTGGTATAGATGGAATCATTTTAACAAAACTTGATGGTGATGCAAGAGGCGGAGCTGCTTTATCAATAAAATCAGTTACCGGCAAACCAATTAAATTTGTTTCTATGGGTGAAAAAATTGACAACTTGGAAGTGTTTCATCCTGACAGAATGTCTTCAAGAATTCTTGGGATGGGAGACGTCTTAAGTTTGATTGAAAAAGCTGAAAAAGAAATGGATCTTAAAAAAGCTCAGGCAATGGAAACGAAGCTGAAGACACAAGAATTTACTCTGGAAGATTTTTTAGATCAAATGCAGGAAATTAAGAAATTAGGTCCAATAAATCAAATAATTAGTATGCTTCCCGGTGTTCCCGGAATGGGTAAGATTAAAGATTTTAACTTAGACGAGAAAGCTTTAGGACGAATTCAAGCGATTATTCAGTCAATGACCAAGGAAGAAAGAAGAAATCCTGCTATTGTTAACGGAAACAGAAGGCAAAGAATTGCAAAAGGAAGCGGCGTTACAGTTCATGAGGTTAATCAGTTGTTAAAACAATTTGAGCAGACGAAAAAATTATTAAAACAGTTTGGAAGCTCAGGCTTTCGTGGTAAAATGGGGAAAAAAATGTTTCCATTTTTTGGGTAAATGTGATATTTTATAAGTCAACAGCTATCGGTCGAAACCGATAGCTTGAGGATTCAAGGATTCAAGGGTTTTAGGGTTCAAGTGTTTTGTATTTCAAGATTTTCCCTAAACCCCTAGAATCCTAGAGTCTTGCATAAACTTAAATCAAAGTCTTTATCTAAAGGCAAGGATTTTTCTTTCATTCCTCGAATGGGACAATAATATATCGTATTTGAAAGTATCGATTAAATTTATTGACAGAAAGTTGCAAGAATACTAGATGTTGATATATAATTAGACAGTCCTAGGACTCATATAGGACTATTACCTAGGACTATTAATTTAATCACAATATCAATAGGAGGTGAAACGTTGGCTTTAAGAATAAGATTGAGTAGAGCAGGCAGCGTTAAAAGGCCCTATTATAAAGTAGTAGTGGCAGATTCGAGAATGCCTCGGGATGGTCGTTTTGTCGAGATTGTTGGTGTATACGATCCCAAGAAAAACCCATCTCTTATCGAAATAAATAAAGAAAAGACAATTAAGTGGCTGGAGAAGGGAGCAAAACCTTCAGACAGTGTTGGAAATTTGTTAAGAATAGCAGGTATTGGTAAAATTAATAAGACTACGCAGGAGGTGACATCGTGAAGGAGCTTTTGGAAACGCTAGCGAAAGCGCTTGTTGATAAGCCGGAAGAGGTGAACGTAAGCGTTGTAGAGGGTGACAAGTCGGTAATTTTGCAGTTACATGTAGCACAAGATGATATCGGCAAAGTAATTGGAAAACAGGGCAGAATAGCTAAGGCACTTAGAGTAATCGTAAAGGCTTCAGCCACTAAGTCAGGGAAAAAAGCAATTGTTGAAATTGTTGATTGAAAATTAAAATGAGATTGAGGCACACCAAGGTGTGCCTCAAATTTTTTTAATTGTATAGGAAATTATATCAACCTCTAAACTTCTTCCCCCTTTAACAAAGGGGGACAGAGGGGGATTTATAAATCTCCCCTAACCCCTCTTTAAAAAGAGGGGAATATTAAAGTGAAATATTTTTGTTAGCCTCCGCTTTATTTCAAACGTCGGAATGTAAATTCTCAAAGAGAAAGACTATTTAATGTCAGAATATATTTTAGTTGGCAAAATAGATAAAGCTCATGGAATAAAAGGTGAAGTAATAGTTGCAAGCCACAGTGATTTTCCAGAGCGGTTTGAGTCTGATAATATCGTATATGTTTCTTTGAGGAATGGCGAAAAACAGGAATTAAAAATTGAAAAGAGTAGAATTCATCAGGATAGATATATTATAAAATTTTATAATATCGACACCAGAAACGATGCTGAAAAATTAAGAGGTTTAACGCTGGAGATTCAATCAGAACAATTAGCTTCTCTGCCAGAAGGGGAATATTGGCATCATGATATTATTGGATTGGATGTTTATACAGAGAATGATGAATTCTTAGGAACTATTTCTGAAATTATGGAAAACCCCGCCAACGATATTTATGTTGTAAAAATCCCCGACAAAAAAGAAATATTATTACCCGCCATAAAAGATGTTATTTTAAATATTGATTTAGATAATAAAAAAATGAAAGTAAAATTAATCCCCGGTTTGATTTAATTTTTAAAAATCTTCAAAAGTCCTGCTTGAGTCCCGAGTAGTCCTATGACTTTTTTTAAAAAAATCAGTCTTTACATTTTGAAAAACTATTCTAGAATAAGATTTGCTCGATGGTGTTTTGTCGTAACCAAAAATCATATTTCTTAACTATAAAATATTTTAACCAATAGTGGCTTGGTAAAACTCTGTAGTTGCCTGATTTATCAGGCTTTTTATTCTTCAATGAATTGGACGGCTACGTTGATTTATTTGATGTTTTTTAGAAAATTTTGTTAAAATCCAGTTAATTAAGAATTTTAGAAAAGAGTGGTTGAGAAAAAATATAAATAAACAAAAAAAACAAGGAACACAAAAATGGAAAACCCCGCCAAGAGTATCCGTTTGCGTCCCCTGCATTTTTATTGTAACAAAAATGAGTTTATTTGTAAATTTTTCCAGCCACCCCGAAAATAATCTTAATGTAAATAAATAATTTTAGTCTCTTATTCGTCAAATTCTTGCTTTTTTTGGCAGAACATATAAAACGGGTCACAAAGTCACAAGGACACAAGTCACAAGTGAAGAATTTTTTAACCTGTGACCTGTGACTTGCAACTTGTGACTTTCAGTTCCGACTTGTTCGGGTTAGGTTTGATTATTTAAATTAATCTAATAAGGAGGGGTGCGTATGAGAATATAGCAGTGATTAGATTGTCTCTTGAAAGAGACAAATGTTTTGATTTTGTCAACAAAGAAAGGAGTTAGAAGAAAATGAGATTTAAAATTTTTATGTTGTTTTTAGTTGTTGCATTGTTGAGTTTATTGAGTTTTTCCACATCTGCTTTTGCGGAAAACGGCGGAAGATATTATCCTAAAGAGTGGGAAGGCGGTGGTCACTCAGATGAAAATCCTTCTGCCTCTATACTGACAAAGGCTAAAATTGAAGGCTTAGGCAACCGACCTGAAATTCTTTACAATTGGGCTGGTGATGATGAAGACGGTTTAACAGATGGCGTTCAGATTTATCCTCTGGCAAGTGGTTTAAAAAAGGTTTGGAACTATGTTGTAGTAAAAGATATAGATAACGATGTTACTATGGTGAAGGCTATCCTGTATAACATACCGGAAAATCCAATAAACCAAGACCAAAGACTTGCTGAAATTTGGAAGATAAAATTCGATAATACCCGGCGGGATTTTCAAGACTATGCAATCCTGCAGGGCAGAAAGGCTAATATAATTACGGCGGCACAAGCAACTGAGATAAGATCTCTCTTAGACAATAACCAAGCAGAGTTGTATGCAGGAAGTTGGAGCGACATGGATTACAGATTTCCGCCGGGTGAATACAAATGGACAGATATAGCTTATGATAAAGGAGGAAATTCTGCCAAAAAAGATAAGCTATTTACTTGGATGGAAGCTAAGGTTCTGGAGCTGGATTTTGAAGAGATAGATTTTGGTACGCTTATAAGCGGAGGAACGTCTTATGTGGACGGAGACGATATAATGATTCTTCGTGACGGAAGGCCAACTCTTAAGAATGAAGGCAATGTGCCTTTGAAATTAAAAGTTAAAACTACTGACTTAGTAGGAAGGGAGACCGGTGAAAAGATAACCGGGCCTAAGGCTTTTGATGTAAAATTTAGAGCTGCAGATTATGTGAAATATGATGCTAATGTGTGGTTCGAGTTAGCGAATCCTTTGTTGGTGGCAACAGATGGTAGAAATGTTCCAATTAGTTTTGCTAACTTGAATTGTAAATTTTAAATTGAAAAATGCAAATTGAAAAATAAGGATTACCCATTTTATATTTTGCATTTTAAAATTTGCAATTTTCATTTTGCAATTATAGGAATTTCATCAAAAAGGAAATTCCTATTATATTGGATTATTATGATTAGAAAGTTTGTGTTTAGGAAAGGAAAGACAGTGATTTTAAAACGGCTGGCTTTTAGTATTCTACTTATTTTATTTATATCTCAAATTCAATCTTTAACTGTTTATGCGGCAGGTATTGGTTTGGCTTCGTCTGATATTATTATTGAAAATGGTATGCGCGGTCAGACATATAAAAGGTCTTTGCGTGTTTATAATACCTCTTCCAAAGATAAAATATCAGTTATGTTAGAAGGAATGGATGATGTTAAAGAATGGATTAGTTTTTATAAAGACAAAAATTTCAAAGATACCGTTGATCAATTAGAATTAAAACCAAAGGCTCAAATTGAAGTTTTTGTTCTTTTACAAATTCCTAAAAGCGCTCCAAATGGTCTTTACGAAGGCAAAATAGCGGTTAGCCGTTTCACTTCAAAAGAGGGTAATAAATTCAAATTAATTTTGCCATTAAATGTAAAAATTAAATTAGGGGGCCGTCAGATAGTTGCTGGTATAGTGCGGAGTATTTTTACCAGAGACGTAGAAGTGGACTATAACTTACCTATAAGTGTCGAGTTTCAAAATATAGGAAATGTTACAGCGCAACCGGAGATACGTGTTCAGGTTCTTGGTTCAGACGGCAGAATAGTTGATAGTTTTACAGCCAAAGAAGAAACTGTTCCTATTGAAACTACTAAGGTTTTGATTGCCAAATGGAAGACCAGTGATCGCCAGATGGGTAAATATACCGCTAATGTTGATGTTTTGCTTGCCGGCAAAAGTATTAGCAGCAAAAGTCTTTCCTTTGGAATTCTTAAAAGAGGCAGTTTAACCAGAAAAGGTATTTTAGAAAAATTATCTTACAGCGGAAAACCAGCGGTTGGTAAATCAATTAAATTAAAAGCTTTATATCGAAATACTGGCAATAGCGACACTTACGCCAAGCTTGTAGGCGAGGTTTATATTAACAATCAATTTGACAGACGGATTCATAGTGAAAAAGTATTGGCATCATTTTTAGGCAGCGGAACACTTGATGTTTTTCTTAAAATTGAAAAATCAGGCATATATAAAATAAAAGGTTATATCGATTTTGAGGGTAAACGTTCCAATGTTAAAACAATTGGATTTAAAATTAAATCTCCTTTTACTGTTTATTATCTTATAGCAGGCATAATAGTTGCAATGGTTGTTTTTCTGGCAATTATTTTTAAGCCTCGAGGCAAAAGAGGCAAAAAGAGAAGAAAGCATTAAAACCTGTGTAATCAAGTTCATGATGAATTTTCAGCATGGACACTTAGTCCTAGGACAAAGTACTATATGATTTATAGGACTACCCAGAAAAGAATCATACTAAAGACTGAGAAAAAATCATCCTATAAAATCATCCTTTAGACTGATTTAAAATTTTTTGATTAATTCTATAATTAAATAATACAGGATATCTAATTTTTAAGGGGGCTAAGAGGGATGAAGAAAAGGATATTAATAGTTTTGTTT
>JACQXZ010000045.1 GCA_016208465.1 Actinomycetota bacterium | reverse complement strand
CAGTTTTCAAGTCGTACTTTGCCAAATCAATCCAATATTTGATATCTTGTTCCATTCCGCTCCCTATGCTTATCAACACTCCAGTTGTTTCTATCTAACACAATAATACCATAATTCTATAATTTTATATTATTTTCCTTTTTGTCTTAGGAAATCCGTCTTAGCGGCGGATATTTGTTATTAACAGGAAAGAGAAAATTGGTATAAAAATTTGACAAAAGATGATAATCAGGACGTATCTTAAATCTTACCCGAATAGTTTCTTAAGCATTATCTCTTTCGGTATTTTTAAATGGGCGGAAACATCATTTAAAATGTTGTTGAGAGTACCAACTTTAAGTGGTTTATGATGCGGGATTGTAATATGGTGTTTGCCTTCTAGGGTGGTTGTTAATCTCATATGGCTTCCAGTCTGTCTTGTTTCCTGGTAACCATACTTTTTTAAGAGCTTGGCGAATTCTTCTCCTCCAAGGTTGCGTGGAATTTTCATACTGCTATGACTTCATCCTTTACCATATGAAGTCTAATCATTTGCGGCATCTCTTTCTCTTCAAAATGACATTTTACTGCGTCCCTAATAGCTTTTTTCAGTTCTTCCAAGGTTTCGCTTTCTGTATAAATTGAGTGTCCAAGAGCTTTTGCTTCATAGCCGCCTTCAGCAGATTCCTCGACGAGAAAGATTATTTCTTTAGCCATATGTTATGCCTCCTTAAGGTCAGTTTATATCTTTTTCTCTTATTTTGCAAAGGTTTTAATACCATATACCTACTGGCTGTTAATCGCTGGTGTTTCTTTGATAAGTGGAGGAGGATGTTTGTTATTGAGAGGAAAGAGAAGATTGGTGTGAGGTTTTGCCGGTATTGATTGATGAGTAATAGTTGGAATAACTGCTGCTTGCAGTTAAGAGCTCTGCTGTGTTATTTTAGTTATCAGAAGATCGAGAAGGTGAGGCAGGAAACAGAGGACACATATTAAGTGGACATAGAGGTACTTAGAAAAAGTATTCGTCAAGACAAGTTTATTATTAAAACTCATGCCAAACAACGTATGGGCTTAAGAGGAATTACTCTTGATGAAGCGCTTAAGGTAATCTTAAAGGGAGAAATTATTGAAACTATACCAAAACCAGACCTTTTCCCAAATGTCTTATAATGTTTATGATGAGAAAGAATAAACCACTTTATGTATCTTGTGCTTTTGATGGTGAAATAGTTTACATTTTAACTGTTCATTGGATGGATCCTAATAAATGGATTACACCATGGAAAAGAAAGAGGAAGTGACAATGAAATGTCCAGAATGTGGCGGGGAGTTTGTTCGCCAAAAAATAAATTATGAGCAACGCTGGAAGGGACGGTTATATAGCTTTGAAGATGTTCCTGCTTTAGTCTGCTCGCAATGTGACAATTCTTATCTTGAGCCTAAAATAGCAAGGACAATTGATAAAATAATTCTGGAGCACAAAAAGCCGGCAAAATACATATCTGTTCCTACCTTTTCTCTTAGCAGAAAAGCAGTTACGGGTTAAATTTATCATAGCAAGTTTAAATTTTGATTGTGTCACACTCTGATGTGGTATCTTTATACGTCTATTTCATCTGAATGTTATTCGTGTATGCAGATTGAACTTCTCTTTCCCGGAAATAAGGGAAGATTTTAGATAGAGTCGGGATATAAAAAATCATAATGGTTTTGCGATAACAATTATTCGATAATAATTAGTATTTGGAGGATAACAGGTAATTAAGGTAAGCAGGGTTCCTTTCATTGCTTTAATTTCTTCAGATTCCTTTTCAGGGTCAATAATTTTTATTTTTTTAATCTTATAAGCATATCTTTTCTTCTTATAGTCAACTGCTACCAAATCACCTGTTTTAGTTTTGTAAAGAAAAGTAAAAAGCAAGTTTGACGGATGACCTTTATTGTGTCCGATTATCACAGAATTTCCTTCTTGACCCGGAAGAGCAGTTCTTTCAACATGAGCCACATCAAAAAGCAGGTTTTCTTTGGTGGCTCCTTCTGATATCTTTGCGTTTATTTTAACTGAGGGAATGTATATTCTGTTGTCTTTTGAGATTTTGCCTATTTTCGCAACTGGTCCGAAGTACAAATAGTAATAAGGGGTTATAAAAGGGATGAGAATGATTATTCCTATGACTACAAGCAGGACACCAATTATTCTTCTTAAACCCAGCCATTTTAGCAAAGAAACAAGATATGGTTTAAGAAAAGGCACCATCATAAGAAATCCTAATATTGCCAGCGCGAATATAATATATGTTAACATAGCTTTATTTTATCTTAAAAGATATGTTAATCCAAATAAAATAGCTGTTTAATTTCCTTCACACGCCATAGTTTTTATAGTAAAATAAAGTCTTAAATTGATTTAGCCTGAAAATCATACAAATAGGTCACAAAGTCACAAGAACACAAGTCATAAGTTAAGAAATTTTTTAACCTGTGACCGTGACTTGCAACTTGTGACTTTTAGTTCCGACTTGTTCGGGCTAGGGGGTGGTACACAGTTGGAATTAAGAAGCGACGTAATCAAAAAAGGTGTGACTAAAGCGCCGCATCGTTCTCTTTTAAGAGCGCTTGGTTTATCAAAAAAAGATTTTGAAAGACCGTTAATAGGAATTGTAAATTCCGCGAATGAAATTATTCCCGGTCATATGCATTTAAATAAAATTGCTCTTGCCGCAAAAGAAGGCGTAGTAAGTTTAGGCGGTGTTCCTCTTGAATTTTTTACTATTGGTATTTGTGATGGAATCGCGATGAATCATCCGGGAATGAAGTATTCACTTGCCAGTCGTGAAATTATCGCGGATTCAATTGAACTGGTTGTTCAGGCGCATGCATTTGACGCATTGGTAATGATTTCTAATTGCGACAAGATTGTTCCGGGCATGCTGATGGCTGCTGCCCGTTTAAATATTCCGACTATTTTTGTAAGCGGCGGACCAATGCTTGCCGGAAAATTTAAAGATAAAGAAGTTGATTTAAGCACAGTTTTTGAAGCAGTTGGGAAAGTTGAAAGCGGAGAGATGAGCGTAGAAGAATTAGAAGAACTTGAATCAGTTGCCTGTCCCGGTCCCGGTTCCTGCGCGGGAATGTTTACTGCTAATTCAATGAATTGTCTGACAGAAGCAATTGGAATGGGTCTTTCCGGTAACGGAACAATTCCAGCAGTTTATCCTGAAAGAATTGAACTAGCAAAAGAAGCAGGAAAATTAATAATGCATCTTCTGGAAAAAGACATAAAACCATTGGATATAATGACAGAAGACGCTTTTAGAAACGCTCTTACTGTTGATATGGCGATGGGCGGCTCGAGCAATACGATTTTACATTTGCCTGCTATAGCAAGGGAAGCTAAAGTTAGTCTTAATCTTGATCTGGTCAATGAAATTAGTGATACAACGCCTAATATTTGCAAGGTAAGTCCTTCTGGAACTGCGCATATGGAAGATTTACACAAGGCAGGCGGCGTTTATGCGATTATGGGTGAATTGGCCAAAAAAGATTTAATTAAGCTTGATAATTTAACTGTTACAGGAAAAACAGTAAGAGATAATTTGACTGGTGTTGTAGTTAAAAATACCGATGTTATCCGGCTAATTGAAAATCCTTATTCATCAACCGGTGGACTGGCAGTTTTAAAAGGAAACTTAGCGCCTGATGGCGCGATAGTAAAACAATCCGCAGTGGCAAAAGAGATGTTGAAACACGAGGGTCCTGCCAGAGTTTTTAATTCAGAAGAAGAAGCAATTGAAGCAATTTTAGGAAAGAGGATAAATAAGGGAGATGTTATTGTTATCAGGTATGAGGGTCCAAAAGGCGGGCCGGGAATGAGGGAAATGTTAACCCCGACCTCAGCAATAGCAGGAATAGGTCTCGATAAAGACGTTGCGCTTATTACCGACGGCAGATTTTCGGGAGCCACCCGAGGCGCATCAATTGGACATATTTCCCCGGAAGCGCAAGAGGGCGGGCCAATCGCAATTGTAAAAGAAGGAGACATAATTGAAATTGATATTCCTGCCAGAAAATTATCAGTTAAACTCAGCGGCGAAGAAATTGAGTCAAGATTAAAAGAATGGTCTCCGCCTCCTTTGAAAATAAAAGAGGGATATATGAGTTTGTATGCGAAGATAGTTTCATCTGCCGCAGAAGGGGCAGTCATATATTAAAAGAAAGCGAGGTGCCACATATGAGAATAACTGGCGCAGAGGCATTAATAAAAAGTTTAGAACATGAGGGGGTTGAAGTAATCTTCGGTTACCCCGGCGGAGTTGTTCTACCTATTTATGATGCCATCTATGATTCAAAGATTTGTCATATTTTAGTAAGACACGAACAATGCGCCGCGCACGCCGCGGATGGATACGCGCGCGCTACAGGAAAAGTTGGAGTTTGCATGGCAACATCAGGCCCGGGAGCGACAAATCTTGTCACAGGAATAGCCAATGCTTATATGGATTCAGTTCCCATGGTCGCTATTACCGGACAGGTCGGGACTCATGTGATTGGCACAGATGCTTTTCAGGAAGCTGACATTACCGGAATCACTTCGCCTATTACTAAACATAATTATTTAATTAAAAATGTGGAAGATTTGCCAAGGATAATCAAGGAAGCTTTTTATATTGCAAGGACAGGCAGACCGGGACCTGTTTTAATAGATATTCCGGTTGATGTTTCCAAGGGCGAACTTGATTATAAATATCCGACAGAAGTAAATTTGCCCGGGTACAAGCCAACGATTAAGGGAAACGCGAGGCAGATAAAACAGGCAGCCCAGGCAATTATTGAGGCAAAAGAACCAATTATATTCGCAGGCGGGGGAATTTTAAAATCCAATGCTGAGAAAGAACTTCACGAGCTTGCGGAACTGACAGGTATATATGTTACGACTACTTTGATGGGGAAAGGAGCTTTTGACGAAACACATCCTCTTTCACTGGGAATGCCCGGAATGCATGGCGCCCGATACGTTAATTACGCGATGACAGAAACAGATTTAATTATTGCTGTTGGAGTTCGTTTTGATGATCGGGTTACCGGTAAACTTTCAGAATTTGCCCGTAAGGCAAAGATTATTCATATTGATATTGATCCGGCTGAAATTGGCAAGAATGTTTTTGTTCATATCCCAATAGTAGGAGACACTAAAAATGTTCTTAGCTCACTTGCAGGCGCAATCAAAAAAATTCTGGAAGAAGAAAAGATGTCAGACAGGAGCGATTGGAATAAAAAAATTGAAGAGTGGAAAAAGAAATATCCTCTTAAATACCATCATAATAATAAGTTAAAGCCGGAATTTATTATTGAACAGATATATAATTTAACTAAAGATAAAAATACAATTATAACTACGGGTGTTGGTCAAAATCAGATGTGGTCCGCGCAGTATTACAAGGCAAGGAAACCGGGCACATTTATTTCATCAGGCGGTTTGGGGACAATGGGTTTTGGAATGCCAGCGGCAATTGGCGCTCAGGTTGGATGTCCAGATGCATTGGTTTTTGATATTGACGGAGATGGAAGTTTTCAAATGGTTTCTCAGGATCTCGTGACTGCTGTTTGCAACCAGCTTCCAATCAAAATTGCAATCTTGAACAATGGTTATCTGGGAATGGTTCGTCAATGGCAGGAACTTTTTTATAACCGTCACTATTCAAATAGCTGTTTGATGCGGGATAAAAGTTGTCCGCCGCAATGCACTGGTCCGACTGAAGCCTGTCCAAAATATTATCTGCCTGATTTTGTAAAATTGGCAGAAGCATATGGCGCGGTAGGATTGAGAATTACAAAACCCGAAGAAGTTGAACCGGCTGTTAAAAAGGCAATTGAGACTCCTTTGCCGGTAGTTATGGATTTTATAATTGAACGGGAAGAAAATGTATTTCCAATGGTTGCGCCCGGCGCTCCGGTTGACCAGATGATTGGAGGAGATTAGGATGAAACATACTAACAAACCGGGTGTTCTCGCGAAAATTTCCGGCTTGTTTAGCCGAAGAGGATTTAATATTGAGAGTTTAGCAGTCGGGCCCACCGAAAATCCGGCTGTTTCAAGAATGACAATTGTGGTTGATGGGGAAGCTCATCCCATGGAACAAGTGACAAAACAATTGCATAAGTTAATTAATGTGCTTAAAATCAATGATTTAGTCTCTGAAGAATCAGTTGAGAGAGAGCTTGTTTTGATAAAAGTGAACGCGGATGCTTCAGTAAGAGCGGAAATTATTGAAATTGCTGATATATTTAGGGCAAAGATAGTTGATGTTGGCAAAAACAGTGTTACTATTGAAGCAACCGGGACAACCCCTAAAATTGAAGCAATTGAGGATTTATTGAGACCTTACGGTATAAAAGAACTAGCCCGAACTGGCAAAATTGCTTTGAGTAGGGGAAGTAAGGAATAGGAAGGTCACAAGTCACAGGTCACAAGTCAAAAGTTGTAGGTAGAAATGGATGAAAGAATACAAAAATTAATTATTTAAAGCTTTTAAACTTGTGACTTTGTGACTTATAACTTGTGACTTTTAATTAAACGAAAGGAGAATTAATAATGGCACAGATGTATTATGAAAATGATGCTAATCTTGATTTGTTGAAGAATAAAAAAATTGCTGTGATTGGATACGGCAGTCAAGGGCATGCTCATGCATTAAATTTAAAAGACAGCGGATTAAATGTTCTGGTGGGTCTTAAAAAAGACAGCGATTCATGGAAAAAAGCGGAGGAGCAGGGATTACTGGTTTTAACAGTTGCCGAAGCTTCAAAGCAGGCAGATTTAATTATGGTTTTGGTGCCGGATCAAATCCAGCGTGAAGTTTATTATAGTGAAATTAAACCTAATCTTAAAAAAGGAAATGTTTTATTATTTGCGCATGGTTTTAATATCCATTTTCACCAGATAATTCCTGAACCTGATGTAGATGTTGTAATGGTTGCTCCAAAAGGACCGGGACATCTGGTCAGAAGAGTTTACACAGAAGGCGGGGGAGTTCCCGCGTTAATAGCAGTTCATCAGGACGTTTCAGGCAAAGCAAAAGAATACGGACTTGCTTACGCGAAAGGGATAGGCGGGACGAGAGCCGGTGTAATTGAGACAACTTTTAAAGAAGAAACTGAAACAGATCTTTTTGGTGAGCAATGTGTTTTATGCGGCGGGACTTCCGAATTAATCAGAGCTGGATTTGAGACTCTTGTTGAAGCGGGATATCAGCCCGAAATAGCATATTTTGAGTGTCTGCATGAATTAAAACTGATTGTTGATTTGATTTACGAAAGCGGGATCAGCGGAATGAGATATTCAATCAGCGATACAGCAGAATATGGAGATATTATTATTGGCAAAAGAATTATAAATGAAAAAACCCGCAAAGAAATGAAAAAAGTTCTTGGGGGAATTCAAAGCGGCGAATTTGCCCGTGAGTGGATACTTGAAAATCAGGCAAATCGGCCAGTTTTTAACGCGATGAGAAAGAAAGAAGCAGATCATCAGATTGAACAAGTTGGAAAGAAACTAAGATCAATGATGAGCTGGATTGAACATAAGACGTAAAACGTGAAACGTGAGGCGTGAGTTGTAAAAAGCTCTTACGTCTTACGTCTCACATCTTACGTATTATATAAGGGAGGTTTGCTAGTGAGAAAAGAGTACTTAATGACACCCGGACCAACACCTGTTCCGCCAGAGGTTTTGCTTGTTCAGGCTAAACCAATTATTCATCACCGGACTCCTGAATTTAGTTCAATACTGGCAGGAGTAATAGATGATTTAAAATATGTTTTCCAAACTAAAAATGACGTTCTTCTTTTTGCGTCTTCGGGAACCGGAGCAATGGAATCGGCAGTAATAAATTGTTTTTCACCAAATGACAAGGTGATTGTTACAAGTAATGGCAAGTTTGGGGACAGGTTTGTAAAATTAACCGAAACTTATAGTCTTAATGTAATCAAGCTGGAATATGATTGGGATAAAGTTGTAAATCCGGATGATATAAAAGATCAGTTGAAAAAAAATTCTGATGTTAAAGGTGTCTTTGTAACCCAAAGTGAAACCTCAACTGGTGTTTTAAATGATGTTCAGAAGATTGGTCAGATTGTAAAAGATACCGAAGCAATCTTAATTGTTGATTCTATTACTGGCCTTGGGGCGGTTGAGACTAAGACAGATGAATGGCATTTAGATATTGTAATGAGCGGTTCCCAAAAAGGTTTAATGCTTCCGCCGGGCCTTGCCTGTGTAAGCGTAAGCGAGAAAGCGTGGGAAGCGGTTAAGAATTCCAAATTGCCCAGGTTTTATTTTAGTTACGAAAAGGCTAAGAAATCTTTAGAAAAAAATACAACACCATTTACACCGGCAGTTTCCTTAATTATTGGTCTTTCAGAAGCGCTTAAGATGATTCGCAAAGAAGTGCTTGAAAATGTTATTCGTCGTCATAGTATTTTAGCGATGGCGGCCCGAAGTGGGATTGAAGCAATGGGATTAAAATTATTTGCGCCCCCTGAAGGACGAGGGAATGCAGTAACTCCGGCATGGGTTCCTGATGGCGTTGATGGAAAAGCGTTAGTTAAAATGATGACTAATAAATATGGAATTACAATCGCCGGGGGGCAGGATCATCTGGCGGGAAAGATTTTTAGAGTTGGTCATTTGGGATATTTTGAGCGGTTTGATATTTTAACAACTCTAGCTGGCCTTGAAATGTGTTTGTGTGAACTTGGATATAGATTTGATTTGGGCAGTGGAACAACCGCGGCCGAGAAAGTTTTTATGGAAAATCAGTTTTAAAAGTCATAAGTCACAGGTCACAGGTCACAAGTCACAAGTCACAAGTCTAAAACCCTAAGACCTACGACCTATAACCTTGCAAGGGGTGATTAAGTGAAAGTTTTAGTTAAAGAAAAAATTGCTGATTCAGGGGTTGAGGCGTTAAGAAAAGAGTTTGAAGTAGATGTCTGCCCTGAAATGACTCAGGAAGAATTAAGAGAAAAGATTAAAGAATATGACGCGTTAATAGTCAGAAGCGCGACAAAAGTTACCAAAGAAATTATTGATCAGGCTGAAAATCTAAAAATTATTGGGCGGGCAGGAATAGGTGTAGATAATGTTGATGTTGAGGCTGCCACAAAAAAAGGAATAATAGTCGCTAACGCACCCCAAAGCAATATTATTTCCGCGGCAGAACATGCAATAGCGCTTTTACTTACTCAGTGCAGAAATATTCCTCAGGCTAATACTTCTCTTAAGTCGGGAAAATGGGAGAGAAGTAAATTTGAAGGCGTTGAGCTTTATGAAAAAACACTTGGGATTTTAGGTTTGGGGAAAATAGGAACACTGGTAGCTCAACGGGCTTTAAGTTTTGAAATGAAATTAATTGCTTATGATCCATATATGTCAAAAGAGAGAGCGGCGCAGTTGGGTGTCAGATTAATAGAAAATCTGGATGATTTTTTGAAAGAAGCAGATTTTATCACTGTTCATTTGCCTAAAACACCTGAAACAATGGGAATGATTGGCGCCCGTGAAATTGGTTTGATGAAAAATGGAGTCAGAATTGTAAATGCCGCCCGCGGCGGAATTATTAATGAAGACGATTTGGCTGAAGCAATAAAAAGCGGGAAAGTCGCAAGCGCGGGTCTTGATGTTTTTTCAAAAGAACCCTGCATGGAAAGTCCGCTTTTTGCTCTGGATCAGGTAGTAGTGACACCTCATCTAGGAGCTTCTACGCAGGAAGCTCAAGATAAAGCGGGCGTTACAATAGCGGAACAGGTTTTGGCTGCTCTTAAAGGTGAATTTGTAAGTTACGCAGTTAATCTTGCGGCAGGAGGAATTGATGATTCGATAAAACCATTTTTACCATTGGCGGAAAAACTAGGAAAGCTTTTCGGTTATCTTGTGGAAGGTCATATAAGTAAAGTGGAGATGGAATTCGCCGGTCAGATTTCACAGTTTAACACTAAAATTTTAACAATCGCGATTTTAAAAGGATTTTTTGAACCAATTTCAAGTGAACCGGTTACTTATGTTAATGCGCCAATGGTTGCAAAGGAACGCGGCATCAGCACAGTAGAATCGAAAACAAGCACTTCCCGTGATTATGTTAATTTAATTACCGTAAGAGCAAGTAATTCCAAAGGAGAAGTAACTGCCGCCGCGACACTTACCGGCAAGAAAAACGAAGAAAGATTTGTGGGAATTTATGGTTATGATATTGATATGGCTCCCTCGAAATATATGGCATTTTTCAGATATAAAGATGTACCCGGAATGATAGGGAAAGTAGGAACTGTTTTAGGTGATAATGGTATTAATATTGCAAATATGCATGTTGGGCGCAAGAAGGTAGCAGGTGAAGCTGTAATGGGTTTAAATGTAGACGCACCTATTCCGGATGAGATTATGGAGAAGATAAAAGAAATCGCGGGAATACCAGAAGCAAAGTTTATCGTACTTTAAAAGCATAGGAATTTCCTTTTTGATGAAACTCCTATAAATTGCAAAATGAAAATTGCAAATTTTAAAATGCAAAATATAAAATAGATAATCCTTATTTTTCAATTTGCATTTTTCAATTTAAAATTTACAATTCAAGTTAGCGAACGAAGTGAGCCTAACTTGATGGAGGTTAAATATTGACAAGAATAATTCTGGTTCGCCATGGAGAAACAGACTGGAATAAAGAACAAAAATTTCAGGGACGAATTGATGTAGAGTTAAACGAGGCGGGAAAAATTCAGGCAGATATTCTGGCGGAAAGATTGAAAGGTTTAAAAATTGATTATATTTATTCCAGCCCTTTAAGCAGAGCATTGGTTACAGCTAAAAAGATTGCTGAGCATCATAATCTTGAAGTTGAAATAGTGGAAGATTTTACTGAAATTGAACATGGAGAATGGGAAGGGCTTCATCTTCTGGAAGTAAAAGAAAGATACGGCGATCTTTATAATAAATGGTTAACATCACCTCATGATTTGAAAATGCCAAAGGGTGAATCTTTAAGAGATGTAAGAAAAAGGTCAGTCAGGGCGCTTAATAAAATTATAGCGGCTCATCCTGATGATACCGTTTTAATCGCCGCCCATGATGCGATTAATAAAGTTCTGATTTGTTATGCTTTAGATATGGATAATTGTCATTTCTGGCAGATAAAACAGGGAAATTCCGCGATTAATATTCTTGAATATGACGAAATAAGCAAGCGTTTTACTATTACATTATTAAATGACACCTGTCATTTAGGCGGGGTTTTAGATAGTACTGCCGAAGGGGCGATGTGAGACGTAAGTTGCAGGTCACAGGTCACAAGTCACAAGTAGGACAGGCGTCTCGCCTGTCAAGGAGGCAAAGCTTTAGCCTTGCGTAGTAGACAACAGGAAGTAGATGAGAAGATAAGAGGATAGGAAGTTAAGAAAATGGAAGAAAAAGTTTATATTTTTGATACAACTTTAAGAGATGGAGAACAGTCTCCGGGAATAAGTTTAAATGCAAGGGAAAAACTTGAAATTGCTGAACAGCTTGCCAGATTAGGCGTGGATATAATTGAAGCTGGATTTCCGGTTACTTCGCCGGGTGATTTCGAAGCAGTAAAAACAATTGCCGAAAAGGTTAAAGGACCGACAATTGCGGCGCTTGCCCGGGCAGTTGATCTTGATATAGACAGGGCGTGGGAAGCAATTAAAAATGCTGAAAAGCCAAGAATTCATACATTTATTATGACTTCTGATATTCAGATTGGACTTCAGTTAAAGAAAACAAAAGATGAAGTTTTGGAAATGGCGGCAAGAGCGGTAAGAAGAGCCAAAGGTTATACAAACGATGTTGAATTTTCTCCAATGGATGCAACTCGTTCTGATTTTGATTTTTTGTGTAAAGTAATCGAAGCCGCGATAGAAAGTGGCGCAACAGTTATCAATATTCCAGACACGGTTGGTTATGCTTTGCCGAATGAGTTTGGGAAATTAATCAGAGATTTAAAATCAGCAGTTAAATCTTTAAATAATGTAATTTTAAGTGTTCATTGTCATAATGACTTAGGGATGGCGGTAGCTAATTCTGTCTCTGCAATTGAAAATGGAGCTAATCAGATAGAATGCGCGGTTAACGGGTTGGGTGAAAGAGCTGGTAATACTTCATTGGAAGAGATTGCGATGATTCTGGATACCCGCAGGAGAACGCTTAATAAAACTACTGGAATTGTTACAGAAGAAATAATCAAAACAAGCCGCTTGGTAAGCTCTTTAACCGGTTATTTCGTTCAGTTTAATAAAGCTATTGTTGGCGCGAATGCTTTTGCTCATTCATCTGGAATACATCAGGATGGAGTTTTAAAGGGACGGACAACTTTTGAGATTATCGATCCCAGAAAGATAGGTTTGACTGAAAGCAAGCTCATTTTAGGAAAAACCTCAGGACGACATGCGTTTAAGACTCATCTTGAGTCAATGGGATATTCTCTAAAAGAAGAAGAATTTGACAGAGCGTTTGAGCGATTCAAAGACCTGGCAGACAAAAAAGCGGAAATAACCGATGAGGACTTAATCGCGATTGCAACTGATGAAGTAAGAACGATAAAAGAAGCTTATATTTTAGAGTATATTAAAACATCGAGTGGAACCAACAAAACGCCAAAAGCCAAAATCAGGTTAAAAAAAGATGATAAGCTAATTGAAGAAGAGGCCAGAGGGGATGGTCAGGTTGATGCGGTTTGCAAGGCTATCAGCATGGCAACTGGTGTGGAAACAAAACTGCTTTCTTATAACGTAAGTTCAATTACAGGTGGACTTGATGCTCAGGGAGATGTAACGATTCAGCTTGAGATTGAAGGCAATAAAGTTTTAGGCCGAGGTGTAAGCACGGATATTATTGAGGCAAGCGCGAGAGCCTATTTGAACGCGATTAATAAGGCAATAGAGAAGTAGTTAAGTTGGGATTTTCTTGGCGCTAAATTAAAAATAAAAAATCAAAATGTAAAATGACAAATCAAAATACAAAAATAAGTTCAAAAGATTGCAGGCTCTTTAAGAAAAACGAGAAAGATAGCTAATATAATTAGCTTTTCGCATATTTACCTTGAAAGGCAAAGATTAATTTTACATTTTTAATATGTATCTTTGATTTTTTATCTTTGATTTTTGATTTCTAAAATCCGATTGTTCCAGATTAAATACGAAAAAGGATAATTTATGTCTATGACGATAACAGAAAAAATTTTAGCCGCTCATAGCGGAAAAGATAAATTAAAACCGGGTGAATTGATCAATTCAAAAGTAGATCTGGTTTTAGGAAACGATATTACAGCGCCGCTTGCAATTGATGAGTTTAAGAAAATTGGCGTAGATAAAGTTTTTGACAAGGACAGAGTGGTTCTTGTTCCCGATCATTTTGCTCCAAATAAAGATATAAAGTCTGCCGAGCAGTGCAAAGTGATGCGAGAGTTTGCTTACGAACAGGAAATAACCAATTATTTTGAAGTTGGAAAAATGGGAGTGGAGCATGCCTTGCTTCCTGAGCAAGGTCTGGTTTTGCCGGGCGACGTAATAATTGGAGCTGATTCTCATACTTGCACTTATGGAGCGCTTGGCGCCTTTGCGACAGGTGTGGGAAGTACGGATATGGCTGCGGCAATGGCAACTGGTGAGATATGGTTTAAGGTACCGGAAACAATTAAGTTTATATATAAAGGCAAATTAAATAAATGGGTAAGCGGCAAGGATTTAATTCTTTACACAATCGGTGATATTGGTGTGGACGGCGCGCTTTATAAAGCAATGGAGTTCACCGGAGAAGCGATAGAAAATCTTTCTATAGATGGCAGATTAACAATGTGCAATATGGCAATTGAAGCCGGAGGAAAAAATGGAATTATTGAGCCGGATGAAATCACTCTTTCATATATAAAAGAGCGGGCAAAAAGAAAATATGAAGTTTATACATCTGACAGGGATGCGAATTATACCTCGGTGATTGAATACGATGTTTCTAATATTGAACCACAGGTTGCGTTTCCGCATCTTCCGTCAAACACTAAGCCAATCAGTCAGGTTGGTGATATAAAAATTGATCAGGTAGTGATTGGTTCCTGTACTAACGGAAGAATCGAAGATTTACGAATAGCCGCTTCTATCATCAAAGATAAAATCGTGAATCCTAAAGTTCGTTTGATTGTGATTCCGGCTACACAGAATATATATATGCAGGCTTTAAGAGAAGGTTTGATTGAAATATTTATAAATGCGAATGGAGTTGTAAGCACGCCAACCTGCGGGCCTTGTCTAGGCGGTCATATGGGAATACTCGCCGCTGGCGAAAGAGCGCTTGCAACTACAAACAGGAATTTTATTGGCAGAATGGGGCATCCAAAAAGTGAAGTTTATCTTTCAAACCCGGCAATTGCCGCCGCTTCCGCGGTGCTCGGCAGGATTGGAAGTCCGGATGAAATGTAAGACGTAGTTAGAAATAGCAGCGTTGGGGGCTTGTCCCTAACGAAAGTAGGGCAAGGCTTTAGGGTCTGTTGAACAAGTCTGAATTTTGTAGTTGCTCGATTCATCGAGCCATAGAATGACTGATAAATCAGGCAACTACATTAATCACGAAGAGTCCGAAGTCAAATAAAACACTTTTTCAACAGTCCCTTTAGCCTTACTTAAATGCAAAATGCATTGAGGGAGAGAAGCAAATTTGATATTAAAAGGCAAGGTTCATAAATACGGAAAGAATATTGACACGGATGCGATTATCGCGGCGCGATATTTGAATACTATTGATCCAATCGAATTGGCAAAGCATTGTTTTGAAGATATAGACGCTGATTTTGTAAAGAGGGTTAAAAATGGAGACATCATAGCTGCTGATGAAAATTTTGGATGCGGCTCATCGCGCGAGCATGCGCCTATTGCAATTAAGGACGCAGGTATATCCTGTGTAATTGCCAAGTCGTTTGCAAGAATTTTTTATCGCAATGCAATAAATATTGGCCTTCCGATTCTGGAATGTCCCGAAGCTGTTGACAATATAAAAAATGGAGACGAGGTTGAAATTGATCTTGCAAAAGGAGTAATAACCAATTTTTCCACCAATCAGACTTTTTCTTCAAATCCTTTCCCTGAATTTATGCAGGAACTTATCGACAAGGGCGGTCTGATAAATTTCGTTAAAAGCAAGGTTAAGGGGTAAGGAGCGATTTTTTTTGTATAAAGTAGCAGTTATCAATGGAGATGGCATTGGTCCTGAGATTGTTAAGGAAGCAATAAAAATTTTAAATAAAGTCGCGGCTAAATATAATCATAATTTTGAGTTTAAAGAAGTTTTAATGGGTGGAATCGCGATTGATAAAACAGGTAGTCCTCTGCCTGAAGAAACCCTAGAAGTTTGCAAACAGAGCGACGCGGTTTTAATGGGAGCAATCGGAGGACCCAAATGGGATACCACTGATTCTGATAAACCAAGGCCTGAGCAGGGACTTCTTGGAATAAGAAAGGGCCTTGAGCTTTATGCAAACTTAAGACCAGTAAAAGTTTTTGAAGCCCTGATCGATTCTTCTACTTTAAAGAAAGATATTATTTCCGGGATAGATATCATAGTAGTTCGTGAATTAACGGGCGGCATATATTTTGGAGCACGCGCCCGCGAAAAAGACCGGGCTTATGATACCTGTGATTATAGCAGATACGAGATTGAACGGATTGTTAAACTGGCTTTTGATTTGTCTTTAAAACGCCGTCGGGTGGTTCATTCTGTTGATAAAGCGAATGTGCTTGAGAGCTCTCGTCTTTGGCGGGAAGTTGCAATCGAGGCGGCAAAAGATTATACACAAGTTGAACTTGTTCATCAATTGGTTGATAATACTGCTATGCAGTTAATCAGAAACCCAAAACAATTTGATGTTATTGTGACAGAGAATATGTTTGGTGATATTTTAAGTGATGAGGCGGCGATGCTTACCGGTTCGCTTGGAATGCTTCCTTCAGCATCTATGGGTACTGGTAAGGTATCATTATATGAACCTTGTCATGGTTCAGCGCCTGATATCGCGGGAGAAGGAATTGCCAATCCGCTGGCAACAATTTTATCAGCGGCTTTAATGTTGAGATATTCATTTAATCTGGAAAAAGAAGCGCTTGCAGTTGAAAAATCGGTCGAGCAAGTTTTAAACAAAGGTTATAGAACAAAAGATATAATGGAAGAAGATAAAACTTTAGTAAGCACAGAAGAAATGGGAACACTTGTCGCGGAAAACGTATAGTCAGAATCCTCTTTGTTTCCCCCTTTTTAAAGGGGGATTAAGGGGGATTTGAATTAGGGAGAAATATATAGTTTTGGTTTTACCTGTGACCTGTGACTTACAACTTGTGACTTTTATACCGGGAGGATAAATTATGCCAATACAAAAAGTAGATATGATCTGGATGGATGGGCATCTAGTCAAATGGGATGAAGCTAAAATTCATATTTTAACTCATGCGCTTCATTATGGCTCAGGAGTTTTTGAGGGAATTCGGGCGTATGAGACAAAAAATGGTCCAGCGGTTTTTAGATTAACGGAGCACATTGAACGGCTGTTTCGTTCTGCCAAAGTTTATTTTATTGATATGCCTTATATGGTTAAAGATTTGGTTGAAGCAACTAAAGAGCTGGTTCGGGTAAATAATTTAAAAAGCTGTTATATTCGTCCAATTGTTTATCGTGGATATGGCGAAATGGGGTTGTTTCCTCTTAAAGCGCCGGTTAATGTATCAATTGCTGTCTGGCCATGGGGGACATATCTTGGCGATGACGGATTAAAGCATGGCATCAGGACAAAAATATCTTCATTCAGACGGATAGATCCTAATTCGCTTCCGCCAGCCGCCAAAGCAACTGGTCAGTATATTAATTCAATTCTGGCAAAGGTAGAAGCAGTTTCAGATAATTATGATGAAGCTATTTTGCTGGACAGCCGCGGTTTTGTTTCCGAAGGATCGGGTGAAAATATTTTTGTGGTTAAAGATGGAATTATTTATACGCCATCTTCAGCCGCCAGCGTTTTAGAAGGAATTACTCGTGATACAGCAATAAAAATTGCAGGTGATTTAGGATTAGAAGTTAAAGAAAAAGATATGGTAAGAACAGATTTATATTTAGCCGATGAAATTTTTCTAACTGGAACAGCAGCAGAAATTGTTCCTATTAGAGAAGTTGACGGTCGAAAGATAGGAGAACCCGGACCAATTACCAAGGAACTACAGAAGAAGTTTTTTGCGATTGTTAAAGGCGAAAATGAAAATTATATTAGGTGGCTGGAGTTTGTTTAAGAGCGTCTGAGGTCTTAGGCTGAAGGTCTTAGGGGGCACGAAAACGTCATACCCGCGAAGGCGGGTATTTAGTCTTTTGTTTGTCTGGATTCCCGTTTGCCAGACTGGGTCACAATGTAGTTGCCTGATTTATCAGGCAGTATATATAGCTCAATGAATTGAGCAACTACAATATGTTGTGGGTGACTAAACTATAATGGGAATTGTGACCCAGTCTCTGCACGGGAATGACAACAAAGAAGATTTGGAGCAAAGTATATGATAAAACTTTATGATACAACTTTAAGAGATGGAAGTCAGCGCGAGGGGCTTTCGTTTTCAGTTGACGACAAATTGAAAATTGCTCACAAGCTGGATGAATTGGGCATTCATTATATCGAAGGCGGTTGGCCCGGTTCGAATCCCAAGGATATTGAGTTTTTTGATCGTGTTAAAAAATTAAAATTCAAAAACGCGACAGTGGTTGCTTTTGGCAGTACCAGAAAGCCGAATATTTCAGCAGATAAAGATAAAAATCTTAAAGCATTACTTGAAGCCAAAACGAAAACTGTCTGTATTGTAGGGAAAACATGGGATCTTCACGTAAAAGAAGCGCTTAAAACAACCCTTGAAGAAAATTTAAAAATGATTTCCGATTCAATTGAATTTTTAAAGAAAGCAAAACTGGAAGTTGTTTTTGATGCCGAACATTTTTTTGACGCGTATAAAAATAACCCCGAATACGCGCTTGAGGTTTTAAAAACCGCAGAAAAATCAAAAGCTGACTGGATTGTTCTCTGCGATACAAACGGTGGGACGCTTCCTTTTGAGATGAGAGAAATAATCAAAGTGGTAAAAAAAGAGATTAAAACTCCTCTTGGAATTCACGCCCACAATGATTCAGAATGCGGAGTGGCGAATTCATTGATTGCGGTCGAAGAAGGAATAACTCAGGTTCAGGGCACAATTAATGGTTACGGTGAAAGATGCGGCAATGCTAATCTCATTTCTATAATTCCAAATTTAGTTTTAAAAATGAACAAAAAATGTATCAGCAAAGCCCAATTAAAACTTTTAACAGAAACATCTCATTTTGTTAGTGAAATCGCAAATGTAGCGCCGGACAACCATCAGCCATATGTCGGGCAAAGCGCCTTTACTCACAAAGCAGGTCTTCACGTAAGCGCGATAACAAAAAATCCTGAAACTTATGAGCATATCAATCCGGCGTTAGTGGGCAATATTCAACGGGTAATTGTTTCTGAGCTGGCAGGCAAAAGCACAATTGTTTTGAAAGCAAAAGAGTTGGGAGTTGATCTTTCAAAGAATCCTGAAAGAGTGGGAGATATTTTAAGGAAAATAAAAGAACTTGAGCATGTAGGGTATCATTTTGAAGCCGCTGATGGTTCACTTGAAATTTTATTGCGCAAAGCGACCTCAACACATCGTGAATTTTTTAAACTGGAGAGCTTCAGGGTAATAATGGAAAAACGCGAAGATGGAAAAGTGGTTACTGAAGCCACAATTAAATTATTTGTGAAAAATAAAAGAGTAATCGCGACAGCCGAAGGAAATGGTCCTGTAAATGCTCTTGATAAGGCTTTAAGATCTTTGATTGAAGAAGCATATCCCGCTTTGGGTGATATAGAGCTAACTGATTATAAAGTAAGAGTGCTAAATGAAAAGAAGGGAACTGCGGCGGTTGTTCGTGTTTTGATTGAAACAAGTGACGGCGAAAAAACATGGGGGACAATCGGCGTCTCTGAAAATATAATTGAAGCAAGCTGGCAAGCATTAGTAGACAGTGTTGAATACGGATTAATTCATAAAAAAGTTCATTAAGAGATGAAATTTTTAAAATTCAGATATGAAAACAAAATTAATTTTGGAATATTAGAAGAAAATGGCGTTGTTAAAAAAATAAACGGTAATCCGTTTTATGGATACAGCGTCACAAACATAGTTTTTTTGCCAAATGAAATAGAACTGCTTCCGCCTTGTTCTCCTTCAAAAATAATTGCCATAGGTTTAAATTATATTGATCACGCCAAAGAGTTAAAAATGTCTATACCCGATGAACCAATTATTTTTTTAAAACCGCCTTCTTCACTTCTTGGTCCCGAAGGACAGATTATTTATCCCGAAATGTCCAATCAGGTAGATTATGAGACTGAGCTGGCAATTGTGATGAAAGATGAAGTTAAAAATATTTCAGAAGAAGAAAGCTTAAACTGTATTTTGGGATTTACCTGCGCCAATGATGTGACCGCCCGTGATTTACAAAAAAAAGACGGCCAATGGACCAGAGCTAAAAGCTTTGACACCTTTTCTCCGATTGGACCCTATATTGTTACAGATATAAATCCGGATAATTTGAAAATAGAATTGTTTTTAAACGGAGAAATTAAGCAGTCTTCGAGTACCTCAAATATGATTTTTAACGTGAGAAGATTAATTGGTTTTATTTCAAATATAATGACGCTTTATCCGGAAGATATTATTATGACAGGCACTCCGCCCGGAGTAGGCCCAGTGAAAAAAGGCGACACAGTAGAAGTGAAGATTGAAGGAATAGGAAGTTTGAGAAATTATGTTAATTAGTTGATGCCAAAAAAATGTTCTTCAAGCATCCATGTGTCATTCTGAATGCAGCGAAGAATCTTGATTTTTTTATTTATTTTATTAAAAATTTTAAAGGGAATAGAGTGATTAGAAAGAATAAATATCAAAAATAAAACAAATGGTAAAAGGAAGGTAACTATGAAAAACAAATCTGTTAAACTAATCTTTCTTGCTTTAATCGCGCTTCTTTTCACTTCTAAAATCGCACTCGCTCTTCCTCTTCCACCTAAAACCTCTTTATTTGATAATTCTTTTTCAGATTCAACTTCAACAAAACAAAATTTTACTTATCCTGATTTCTCTGAAACCCTAACCAAGGGAATTGGTTTTAAATATTCCTCTAATCAAAATTATGTTGATTTCAGAATAAATAATTTTTCTAATTCTTCATCTCCGATTCAATTGGGCGATAAAGTTATTTTCACTCCTGATCCAAATATAAATATCACTTACACTGTTTTTGAAAATAAAGTTAAAGAAGAAATAATCTTAAATAAAAAACCAAAAACAAATAGATTCACTTTCTCTTTTGAGAAAAGCAAGGGTCTTAAATTAGTTAAGAAAGAAGGTGGTTTTCATTTAATTGATATTTCTAATAGTCCAATATTTATAGTTCAAAATCCAGTTACCCTCGATAAGAATAAGAATGGTGGACCAACTTCACTTGAAATAAAAGAAAATCAAGCTATTCTAACTGTTAGTCAGGATTTCTTAGATAAAGCGGCTTATCCTGTTAAAATTGATCCAACCATTATTACAAACGATAATCCTGACTTCAGCGTTGTTGGTTATTGGCCTCTTAATGAAGGAACAGGCTCGACTGTCTATGATAAGTCACCAGCCAACAATAATGGTACTATCTATGGCGCTAGTTGGACTCAGGGAAAATATGGACAAGCCTTAAGTTTTGATGGAATTGATGATTATATGCAAGTTCCGAATTCTACCAGCCTCAATATTACAGATCAATTAACAGCCGAGGCTTGGGTTAAACTTTCATCTCTTGGAAATACTCAAACCATTATTAACAAATCAGTCTACAACTTAAATGGCTGGCGGGCATTTATAGATGGTTACAATAAAATTAACTTTGAAGTTATCAATGGAATGGATTATCTAATCCAAAGTTCTGACTCCATTGATACAAACTGGCATTATCTTGCTTTTACCTACGATGGTTATAACGGAAGAATCTACAAAGATGGTAAAGAAATATGGGCTTATCTGCCACACGACAACCTTTCACCGGTTGAATATTATGGTAATGATGGTTTTTCAGATTCAAACGGAAACAGAGTCTGGCCTTGGGGAATTGAGGTCTGGGCGGGTACTCCCAGTTCATATTTTGATGGTGGACAAGTTAGGCTTATAGGTAATTCTCCCGATGATGCTAATGTTTTAGCTATTCCCGGTTACTCTCATAAACCAAAGGTTAAAGAAGGTTTAGATTATACTCAGTCTTTTGATGTTAAACTAGAGAATGTTTCAGGAAATGGTGTAAGAATAATTCATCAGTGGTTTAATGCTAACCAAGAGATTATTGGTACAGATTACGGCACTTTTGAAACAGGAACTTCTGACTGGCACACTCTTTCTCTTACAAAAACAGCTCCCACAGGAGCAGTCAGAGGAGATATAATAATCGAGCTTTATGGTTCAGGCGCTCTATCTATTAAAAATCCCAAATTCTACTTAACCGATGTTAATGCAAGAAAAATTACCACCAACACTCAAAATCTAACGCTTGGAGAAACTACTGACCATTATTGGAAATTCAATGGTTTAATCGATGATGTAAAAATATATAATTGGGCTTTGTCCGTAGTCGAGGTAGCATCTCCTGCCTCCGATATTACTTTACCTCTCAACAATAGTCTTATTGAAGGAACTACCTATACTATTACCGGCACAGCAAGCGATACAGGTTCATCTAATGTCTCTCAGGTAGAAGTTTCAACTGACAATGGAGTTACCTGGAATTTAGCTACTAACACAGGAACTAATTATTCCACATGGGAATACAACTGGGCTCTTCCTGCAGATGGAACTTATACCTTAAAATCAAGAGCAAAAGACAGCGTGGGAAACATTGAAACACCTGCTTCAATTAACGTTACAGTTAACAACACTGCCCCCATAACTACATTAACTACTATTCCAGCTACACCTGATGGAAGCAATAGTTGGTTTAAAACAACACCTTCAATTAGTTTTACTACCAATGAAACAGCTACTACTTACTATCAATGGGATTCAACTACAGGAACTTGGCTTACTACTCCACCTGTAGTTCCAGAGGGCACTCATACTATCTATTATTACTCAATAAACAGCGCGGGTATTCCTGAAACAATTAAAAATCAGGAAATCAAAGTTGATACAACAGCTCCAATTTTATCTAACTTTAATCCAGCCAACAATTCTGTTGTTGGAAGCGATAGCGCTGACTCCAGCCTTGTTGGCTACTGGCTCTTTGATGAAGGAGGAGGTTCAACTGCTTATGATAAGTCATCAGCCAATAATAATGGTACTATCTATGGCGCCACCTGGACTCAGGGAAAATATGGACAAGCCTTAAGTTTTGATGGAATTGATGATTATATGCAAGTTCCGAATTCTACCAGTCTTAATATTACAGATCAATTAACAGCCGAGGCTTGGGTTAAACTATCGTCCCTTGGAAATACTCAAACCATTATCAACAAATCAGTCTACAATTTAAATGGCTGGCGTACATTTATAGACGGTTACAATAAAATTAACTTTGAAGTTATCAATGGAATGGACTATTTGATTCAAAGTCAGGAATCTATTGATACAAACTGGCATCACTTTGCTTTTACCTACGATGGCTATAATGGAAAAATATACAAAGATGGTAAAGAAATATGGGCTTATCTGCCACACGACAACCTTTCACCAGTTGAATATTATGGTGTTAATGATAGCTTCTCAGATTCAAATGGAAACAGAGTTTGGCCTTGGGGGGTTGGAGTCTGGGCAGGCAATCCTAGTTCATATTTTGATGGTGGACAGGTTAGGCTTATAGGTAATTCTTTTGACGACGCTAATGTTTTAGCTATCCCCGGCTATTCTCACAAACCAAAGGTTAAAGAAGGTTTAGATTATACTCAGTCTTTTGATGTTAAACTAGAAAATGTTCAAGGAAATGGCGCAAGAATAATTCATCAATGGTTTGATGCTAATCAAAATATTATTGGCACCGATTATGGTGCCTTCGAAACAGGAACTTCTGACTGGCATACTCTTTCTCTTACAAAAACAGCTCCTGTTGGAGCAGTTAGAGGAAATATAATAGTTCAGCTTTATGGTTCAGGCACTTTATCTATCAAAAATCCCAAGTTCTATTTAACCGATGTTAATGCAAGAAAAATTACCACCAACACTCAAAATCTAACTCTTGGAGAAACTACTGACCATTATTGGAAGTTTAACGGCTTAATCGATGATGTAAAATTTTACAATAGGATGCTATCTGCAACTGACATAGAAGCTTCTTTCTTGACAAATTCCAAGCCAACAATAACCGCTAATGCCAGTGATGGAAGTGGCTCAGGGATTGATTCATCCTCTGTATTAATGAAGATAGATGCAGATAACATTAACGCAAGTTATGCAGGTGGAGTCGCTAGCTATGCACCTCTTGTTCCTATAATCGATGGTTTGCATACAGCCAGGTTGGATGTAAAAGATATGGCAGGCAATTCAGCCACTCAAGCCAGTTGGGATTTTGTTGTTAATACCGGGACACCTACGGTTGGAATCGAAAATTTCTACACTTATGTACCGTTTAATTTGGGCGATGGACTAACAGTTAATATTAATCCGGGTAACGGTAACTTAATTGCTCAAAAAACAGATGCGAGCATTCCCGGAAGGGGAATCCCGATTGCGGTTACCCGATTCTACAATAGCCAAAGTCCTTATGATAGTTCTTATGGCAAAGGATGGAATTTTAGTTTCAATAATAGGTTAAAAGATATTGGAACAGGAATTGTTCTTATTGATGGTGATGGTTCACAACACTATTTTGCTAAAAATCCAGATAACACATATAGTAGTCCAGCAGGTATTTACAGAAAGCTGGTAAAAAATGGAGATAATACTTACACAGTTACAGAGAAAGATCAAACAAAATATAATTTTGATTCAGAAGGTAAATTAAAAACAATTGTTGATAATAATGACAACACAACTACTTATACCTATAATTCTTCAACTAAAAAGCTGGAAAATATTCAGGATCCTTCAGGTCGTCAGGTTAAATTTACTTACAGTGCTGACGGCAGATTGGAAAAGATTATTTATCCGCCTAATCAGGCAACCGGAACTACTGAGCGAAACATAATTTATAGCTATAATGGCAATGGCGAACTGACTAGCGTAGAGGACGCGCTTGGGAATATTACTACATATAGTTATAATGCCAACCATAAATTAACCACTATCAATGATGCGAAAAATCAGCCAATTTATTTTGAATATAACAGTGACGGAAAAGCATTAAAAGCAATCCGGCCATTCCCGGAAAAAATTGCTGGTTTTGAAGATAATGAGAAATGGACAATAACGCCAGCTTCCGGAGGAACTCTTGATACATCTAATTACAAAGAGGGAAATCAGGGATTAAAGCTAACTTCTGTTAATGGGAGCACAGTAACGGCCAGTCAGGATGTAAGCTTAAATTTAGCCACTGGTCAAGAAACAACTGACTATGTAGACATCTGGGTCCACATTGATATTTTGGATAATTTCTGGAATTTAGACTTAAGTTTTTATAATAATTCTACCAAAGCCACTAAAACATTTTCCCTCGGTGATTTTTACGGTAGCAATAATGGCTGGAAAAAATTACATATTCCTAAATCAGACTTCTCAACAAGTCAGACTTTCTGGTCAAATATTACTAAATTAGAAGTATTATTAATTGGCAATGCAGGATGGACTTCAAACGTTATTCTTGATGGGTGGATATTAAACAAATCCACTAATCCAACAACCACATTTAGCTATACCGGCTCAACTACAGATGTGACAGATCCTGAAGGTCATACAACTAATTATGAGTTCAACAGTGTCTATAATTTAACCTCACTCACCAAGCCGTCCGAACCAGTTGGTAATAAAACCACCTATACTTGGAATGCTAATAACAAAACAAGTGAAACTACAGACAGGCGAATTATTGAATATGAATACGATAGCGGCGGACCAATTACTAATGGCAATGTTACCAAAACAACTGTTAAAGATAAAAGTAATAATAATCAAATTATTTCTTTAGACACAATAGATTATGATGATAAAAATAATCCTGTTTTACAAGCTAACAAGAGAGGAGCTAAGACAACTAGCGTTTATGATGAAAAAGGCAATTTAATTAACAAAACAGACGGCACTGGTAACACTAAAGTTTTTAAATACGATTCTTATGGAAATATAACTAAACAAACAATGGTTTCAAAACCATCAAATAGCTTGCTTAAAAATTCAAGTTTTGAGGAACAACCAACATTATTTCACGATGATTTTACCAGGGGTTCGATGGCTAAATGGGATTTTATAAAAATTGATCCCAGCGTTCCAGACACAGGTGATTGGGTTGTAGACAATGGCGCTTTATATCAACGCCATGATTTATCAACAGGTCCAGATGAATTATATGCAGTTCCAGAATATCTGGCTTTAGCTAAAGGAGGCGACGAGTGGACAAATTATTCTTTTAGCTATATCTTCAGCGCTGTTGATGAGAGACGTCAGATGGGTATTATCAGATATCAAGATGCTAATAATTTTTACTGGTGGCGGATTGGCGCTTGGAATATAATTAAATTAATGAAAAAACAAAATGGAATTAATTATGAATTAGGCAGAGCATATTTTCCAGATATTCCATTTAATATACCCGGTGTTCCAGAACCTTCATATCGAGTAACTACTACGGTTAACTCGGGTGGTATCAGTCTAAATGTAGTTGCTCTTAATTTTCAATATTCTTCTATAGACAACCCGGTTTCTTATGATCGAGGAATTACTCTTACTTCAACTGATACACCAATATCTCATGGAACTATTGGTGTGGCAACTGATAGAGTAACCAGGACAAAGTTTGATAACTTTGTAGTTTCAAAAATAGAAGATACTTCTTTATTTGAAGATAATTTTTCCAACGGTTCGATGAACAAATGGTCAACCTATTCGAGTGTTCCGGGAGGCAATTGGTCAGTAAATGGTGGAAAGCTTTATCAAAGTGATAGACGACAAGTCAGTGATCCGAATCAGATGATTAATAATGACAGTGAAAGTGTTCCCCAGTTTATCGCAACCGCTGGTGATTCATCTTGGAGTAATTATTTATATAGTTATACATTTACCACTGAGGTTGAAAGACGAGTTATGGGGTTAGCAATGGTTCAGGATGAGAAAAACTTCTACTGGTGGAGAGTTGGCGCTTGGAATAATTTAAAATTAGGAAAAAGAGTAAACGGGTTTGACATACTACTTGCTCAAGCCAAAATGCCAAATTTAGAAGAAAATGGCAGCACTTACAAAGTTAAATTTTATACCACACCTGATGGAATTGGAGTTAATGTAACCAGCGAGACAAATCAAAGCATTAGTGTTTCTGGCGGGGATGTTACTTTGAATTCAAATGATGGTGTTAATGTTTTTTCAACAGACCAGACATTTAGAACCGGAAAAATTGGACTGGCGACAGACAAAAACACTAGTGTAAAATTTGACGACGTTGTAGTTAAACGCTTAGATAGTAATTGGCTGACTAATGGTAACTGGGAGTGGACAGGAAGTGAGAACAAGTTTGGCAATAAAGCTTATAAAGTTGAATCTACTTCTCAAACAGAAAACCATACAGCCATGCAGGTAGTTCCTGTTAAACCAAATACCACTTATACACTAAGCACTTGGGTAAAAACAGAAAATGTTGCTGCTAACAATAATGAAGGAGCATTTATTGGTGTTTATGAGCCTTTAGTTGATACAGTTTATATTTTAGAATCTTCAACCGGCACTCAGGATTGGAAGCGTATTTCGACAAACTATACTACTGCTTCCAATGCTTCATACTTAAAAGTGGCGTTGGGGCTAAAAGGTTCAGGAAAAGTTTATTTTGACGGTGTGCAAATCGAAGAAGGTCTCGCTATGCCTTCATTTAATCTGCTTGAAAATGGAGGCTTTGATTTAGGTACGAATTTAAATGGTGAGGCAGATAGTTGGTCTTTTACTTCTCAACCCGGTTCTTTAGTCAGTCTGGTTGATACAGGTTTAAAAGGTGAATATTATGACAATATAGATTTTACCAATTTAAAAATAACCAGAACTGATCCTTTAATTAATTTCAATTGGTACGAGGGTTCACCTCACGAAGACTTATATCCAGACGAATTTAGTGTCAGGTGGACGGGAAGGATAAAGGCGAACTATTCCAATGATTATATTTTCTATACTAATACCAATGATGGAGTTCGTCTCTGGCTGGATAATCAGGAAATTATAACGGATTGGAACAACCACAGCGGAGCAATCGAAAATAGTAGTAATAGAAAATTCTTAAGAGCGGGTTATCATGACATTAAAATGGAATACTATGATAATCAGGATAATGCATCAGCTCAGTTACTCTGGGAAGTGCCTTCAATCGATCCCGCAAAGCCAATTATGGCAAAATCAATCATTTCTTCCAGTTATTTATATCCAGACTCAGAAGATAAAGATACAACTTACTCAGGAACAAGAGCCCTTAAATTTAAACATAATGGTTCAGATGGAATAATTAAAGCTGAATCATCCAAACAAACAGTTAATAAAAATAAATATACCTTAAGCGCTTACCTGAAAGCAGATAACTTTAATCCTAATGGCGCTAATGAGATTATTGTGAATTATTATGACGCAGGTGGAAACTCCTTAGGTCAGGATAGCCTTGCTATTGATGATGGCACTTATGACTGGCGCAGAATTACTAAGAAATTAGATTTACCGGCAGGGACTCAAAAAATTAATCTTTCTGTTCAGATTAAATCTTCTACATCAACTAAAATCTGGATAGATTCAATTGTTTTTGAAGAAGGCTCAAATACAACAGAATATGAATATGACACCAATGAAAACTATCCAACAAAAATCACTGATCCTTTAGGTAATGAAACCAAAATGGCTTATGATACTGTTGGCAACAAAACAGACGTCTGGGATGCCAAAGCAAGTTCAACCAATGGTAGTCCGGTTAAATTTACCTACGATGCTTTGGATAGACCAGTTAGCATCAAAGATCCTAAAACAAGAACAGTTTCCTATCAGTATGATAAGGTGGGCAATAAAGTAAAAACTTGGGATACAAAAGCAAGTTCTACCACACCACAGGGAAGTCCGACTATTTATACTTACAACAGCTATAATCTGGTTGAATCAATTACTGATCCCACTAAAAATACTGTTCAGAACAATTATGACAAAAATGGCAATTTAATTAAAAAGACAGTTGATCCGGGGAATAAGAATTATATAGCTACTCTTACCTATGACGCTCAAAACAGACTAAAAACAGCAACCGAGCCAAGAGGCAATATCGATCCAGCTCTTTACACTACTACCTATAAATACGATTCAGACGGCAACCAAAAAGAAATGATTGCCAAAAACAAGGATGGAGTAGATGTTGTTACCAAATTTGATTATAATATCAAAAACCAGTTAACAATGATAACCGATCCAGCCAGCCAGACAATTACCTATGAATATGATGAAGTTGGAAACAGAGAAAAAGCGATTGCTAAAGACTCAGGTGGTACAGTTACAAGAGAAACAAAATATAGTTATGACAATGACAACAGACTCTATAGCGAACAAGACACAGTAGGAAGTAACAAAACCACTTATTATACCTATGACTATCAGGGAAACAGACTTAGCTCAACTTTAGATCAAAAAACAACCACCTTTGAATATGATGACAACCAGAGAATTACCAAAACAGTTGATGCTAATAACAAACGTCTAACCTATATCTATGATGATATCAACAAAGAAGTTAAAATTACTGATAATCAGGGAATAATGACTAAATATCTCTTTGATGAAGCGGATAAACTAACTTCAGTAGATACAGGAACCAATAGAATAACAAACTTTACTTACAATACCAACTCAGGCGAATTAGAAAAAACCACTCACAAAAATAACTACTACACAGAATATACCTATGATAATTCAGGTAGATTAACTT
>JACQXZ010000021.1 GCA_016208465.1 Actinomycetota bacterium | reverse complement strand
ACAACAGGAACTAACCATCCTAGGACTTCTTGGTCTGCGATTAAAAAATTAAAAATTTCATTGCCGCCGATTGGAGAGCAAAAGCAAATAGCGGAAATTTTAGGTTCAGTTGATAAGAGATTGGAGCTTCAAAGGAAGCGGAAAGAAAAGCTACAAAGAATTAAAAAAAGTCTGATGAATGATTTGCTTACAGGAAAAAAAAGAGTGAGATTTTAAATGAGTTCGTTTTCAGAAAAAACGCTAGTTGAAGATTATATAGTTGAACGTCTAATCGACAAAGGTTGGAGATTCATTCCGGCGGATGAGCTTGAGAGGGAAAGCTATAAAGAGCCGTTGCTTGTTCCTAATCTTGTTAGAGCAATTGAAAGGATTAATAAAAAGATTCCTCTTACCGAAGAAGAGGTTTCTAAAACCTTAAACGAATTAAAACTACTTGGTAGCGGTATCGAGGGAGCACGCCGCCTTTTGACGCTGTTTAAATTTGGTGTGCCGGTGAAATTCGAAAAAGACAGGGTTTTAAGAAATATTCAGCTATTTGATTTTTCTGAAAAGGGCTTAAAGAACAACGAATTTATTGTTACCCGGCAGGTAAACCATGACGGTACAGAGCGCATAAGAACCGATATTGTCCTTTATGTTAATGGCATACCGCTGGTCAGTATTGAATGCAAAAATCCGACAAGCATTTCAGAAAGTTGGTATACCGCATATAAGCAACCCCCCTTTTTCAAAAGGGGGAACAGAGCAGAACGACAAGGGAGGATTTATGAACTCCATCGATTCAACTATCGAAATGCTCTCTAGGAATGTTCTGCTGGATATTATAAAAAACTTTTTATTTTTTAGAGAAGAAATGGGCAGTCCCACAAAAGCTATTACAAGATATATGCAATATAGAGCAGCGAATAAAATGGTCACTAGGGTGATTGTGAATATTAATCCCCCCGAACCCCCATTTAACCCCCCTGTGTCCCCCCTTGGCAAGGGGGGAAATAAAGGGGGGTTCGGGGAATTTCATAAAACCAAAGGTCTTGTATGGCATTGGCAGGGAAGTGGTAAAACATTAACAATGCTATTTGCTGCCAATAAACTTTTTTATGACTATTCACTCGCAAATCCAAGCATCTTTTTTATTGTTGATAGGGATGAGCTTGAAGATCAGCTTTATAAGGAATTTAATTCTTTAGATATAGTAACGCCGGAGATTATCAAATCGATAGATCATTTAAAAAATGTTATAAGCCATGATGATTATCGCGGCAAGCGCGGTGTTTTTATCACTTTAATACACAAATTCCGACCTGAAGAACTAAAACTATTACAGAAAGGATTAGAAAATATCTCCTTGAAAAAAGAAACCATAATGAACCGTAAGAATATTATTGCATTTATTGATGAGGGGCATAGAACTCAATATGGATTGTTATCCATTCAAATGAAGGCAATCTTGAAGAGCGCATTCTTTTTTGCGCTTACCGGTACTCCTATTTCTAAAAAAGGCAGAGATACATATAAAGATTTTAGCTATCCTCCTGAAGAGTTATATCTTGATAAATATTTTATTACTGATTCGATAAAAGACGGTTTTACTAAAAAGATTGTTTACCAGCCAAGGCTTGAAAAGGAATTTCATTTAAAAAAGGAACTTTTAGAGGGCTTTTGGGAAGTTGAATTAGAGGAATTACCGGAAGACATTCGAGATATTATTGAAGAGAAAGTCAAACAAAAACTCAGCCCGATAAAACTTTTTCTCGAAAACCCCAAGCGCATTGAGGCTATAGCTCAAGATATTGCCGAGCATTTTAAGGAAAATGTTAATGATAGATTTAAAGCAATGGTGGTTGCTGCCAGCCGAAAAGCTTGTGCTTTATATGAAGAAGAACTAAAAAAGCTGCTGCCAAAAGAGTATATCGAAGTTGTTATGACTTATGAGCGCGATGATGAGCGAATAATTCTGGACCGCGTTGCTGAAACTAAAGCAGCTTATGGCGGAAAAGACATAGAAGATATAAGAAAAGAAATCGTTGAAAAATTTAAGGAAGAAGAAAATCCACGAATATTAATAGTTACCGATATGTTGCTTACCGGATTTGATGCTCCTATTTTGCAAACCATGTATCTCGATAAACCTTTAAAGGAACATCGCTTGTTGCAAGCTATTGCAAGAACAAATCGACCATATAAAGGAATTAAGGAAGCGGGTTTAATCGTTGATTATGTAGGGATATTGAAGCAATTTAAAAAAGCACTTGAAATGTATAGTGAAGAAGACATTGCGGGTGCAATTTACGGATATGATTCTTTAATAAACGAATTCCAGAATTTAATCAAAGAAATCCAGGAAATTTTCCGTGGTTTAAATTTTGATTACGAAAGAGATACGCTATTAAAAGCGCTTGAAATAATCACTTCAGTTGAAAGCAACGAAAAGGAATTTGTCGAGAATTATAGGAACTTAAGAAAAGTTTTTGAGCTGCTTGGCACCAATGAAATAAGGCTGGAATATTTTGAAATATATAAATGGATTTCGGCTGTTTACACATATTATATGAAAACGGTTAATCAAAGACCTGCCTATGGAGAGCAGGTTGCAAAATATTATAAAAAAACTATCAAATGTGTTCATAAATCTACAGAGATTGACAAAATAGAAAAAGAATTACCGGCTATTTCATTTGATGAACATTATCTTGAAGCGCTAAACGAAAAGGTAAAAAGTAAAAAAGAGAAGGCTGCCGATATGCTCTTTACTTTAAATCGATTTGTGATTGTCGAAAGGCATCAAAATCCCATCTATGAATCATTGGTAGATAAAGTAGAAAAACTGCTTGAAATGTGGAAAGAAAAGACCAAAGACTATGAAAAAATTTACCAAGAAGCCGTCGATATAATCCAAAATGCTAATAATCTTAGCGCAAGACAAAAAAACCTTGGATTCTCTGATATGCAGTATTCGCTTTTGCTTTCGCTTGAAGGTAAATTGGGAGAAAAAGGTGAGCTAATAAATGAAGTTCGTAATTTATCGAGTTTGCTTGAAAATCAGATGTTTACTGGCTGGCTATCCCAAACTACAGCTAAAAGAGAAATCGAAAGAGGTGTTCGCAGATTTGCCAGAAAATTAAAACAACAATACGATTTATCAATCGATGAAATGAATGAGCTGTATCACAATCTTATAAGCAGTATTGAAAATTATGGAACAAGTTAATCCTAAAATATATTATAGAAACATTAGACACCCGCGAATTGAGCTCAAAACAGGTGAACTGGTTTTGATATTGCCGTTCGGCGTCTCGCCAGATAATCTTTTAAATAAATACAAAGGTTGGATAAATAATAGGATAGAGGTTATAAATAATTGTGTTAGAAATGCAGATAATAAGAAAATTATAGAAAGATCCGAAAAAGAATTCAGGGAAATAGTTAATTTAAAAGTTTTGAAAGCAACGAATGAATTAAACATTCATGTCAACAAAATCTGCATCCGACGAATGAAAACCAAATGGGCAAGTTGTAGTTCCAAAAAGAATATCACAATAAACAAATTAATGAGATTTTTACCAGATTATTTGATTGAATACATAATATTTCACGAGACTGTCCACTTGCTAGAGAGAAAACACTCAAGCAACTTTCGGAAAATTATTGAAAAAAAATTTAACGATTATAAGGAATTTGAGAATAGCTTATTTGTTTACTGGTTTTTACTGCAAGAAGTTTGATGGCTTTACGTCTCACGTTTAACTAGGATAGGCGATAAAGTAGCCTTGTCCATATTGAACATTTAAATCGCGGAGCGTATTAAGCTCAACAGAGGTTTCAATTCCTTCTGCAATAGTTTTAATATCTGACCGAGAGGAAAGTCTTACTATGGTGGAAACTAATTCCTGTTTAATAATATCTTTATCAATATCTCTGATTAGGGGTATATCTATTTTTACAAAGTCCGGTTTTATTTTATTAATCATTTGAAGGTTTGTGTAGTAACCCGATCCTGCGTCATCAATTGCTGTTTTAAAACCCATTGATTTTAAATAATTAAAGGTCATTTTAAATAAATCAGTATTTGTGACCGCTGACTGTTCGGAAACTTCAAATACAATTTTATCGTGAGGGATTTTGTTTGAGATAAAGGAGCTGGAATCGAGGAATTCTTTAAAGACAGGACTTCCTATTGCGTCAAGGTTTATGTTGATAAATAAAAGACCATTACTCTTGTTTTCAATTGCTTTCTTAACAGCTTTTTCTCTGCAAATTTTATCAAGCCGGCAAGTGAGATCGCTTTCTTTGGCAAGCCAAAAGAGTTTTCTTGGACTTTTTAGATTTCCTTCCGGACCATAGTTAAAGGCTTCGTATCCGATTATATTGTTATTTGAAAGATTAATGATGGGTTGGAGCAAAGTATTAATTTTTTCGTTTTCCAGTATTTCTTTTAGCTGCTCGGTCATCAGCTCTTTTTCTTTTGTTTTTATCTGGTGGATGCTTTTCTGAGCTTCTTCTATTGAATTAAAAATCAAACCATTTAAATTTTTTATATAGAACAGAAGCTCTTTGCTTTAGATTAATATCAAACTCTTCGCTAATTCTTTTTCTAATGCTTAATAGATTTTCAAGAGTGGGAGCGGTATTTTTTCGGGATGGAGCGAGCAAAACTATAAAAGCATTGCCATATTTTGTTACAACCGCGATTTCATCATTCTCTCTTAAGGTTCTTTTCTGCAGGTCAGTAAGTGATTTTGCGACATAAAGCAGAATTTCATCGAGCACTCGCCAGCCAAATATCTTTTCTATGTCACCTTCTTTTGCAACATCTATATAGAGCAAACCAATTTGTTCAAACTCATCCAGAAGTGTTTTTATTTTGTCTATATAGTAAGATAAAGTGTGAAGCTCTGTTGTTTCATCATAGAGAAGAGTTTTGAGTTTCTGATTTTCATTAGCAAGAACCTCAACATTAAGCCAATTGATTAATAGTTGTTTAGTATTCTCTTTTTGGTCAATCATTCTAATCGCCAACCTAAAATAGTAAGTGTTTGTAATTATAAAATATTTGTAAATTCAGGATTTGTCAAATTTTAAAGACTTGGTAAGACAGGCGTCTCGCCTGTCAAAAGGTGAAATGATTCGACAGCCGTGACGGCTGTCCTACTTCGGGGTTCGGGAAAATAAAATTCTTGCAGCTATTTTGTTTCATGATATAATAAATTTTAGATATTTTTAGTTCTCCTGCCCCCATAATATTAGGGGCTATTTAATCTAGGTATCGTGATATCTAGGTTTAGGTCCAGAGGAGGTGAATTAATGGCTTTAAGATCATACGAGGCAGTTTTAATAATTTCTCCAAAAGCTGAAGAAGAAGCAATTAACAGTGTAGTTGAAAAATTTGAGAATCTGATTAAGAAGATGGAAGGAAAAATCGCACGAACCGATCGATGGGGTGTAAGAAAATTAGCCTATCCTATTTTAGGCAACACGGATGGTTATTATGCTATCATTAGCTTCAATGGTAACAATGACTGCATTGACGAGCTTCATCGCGTCTTAAAAATTTCGGACGAAATTATCAGACACATGATTGTTAAGGTACCATCTGTTAAACGGAAAGCTTCAAATTAATGTGGTTCTCTCCGTATCCTGAAACAATCCCGAATCAAGTTCGGGACGAGGTTCAGGACAAGTTTAAAAATTGTGGGAAAGAGAGGAGTGGTAATTTTGGCAAGTTTAAATCGAGTCGTCTTGGTGGGGAATTTAACCAGAGATCCTGATGTTCGTTCTACTCCAAATGGAACTTCGGTGACAAATTTTGGATTAGCGGTTAACAGGCGCTGGACAAATAAGCAGGGAGAAAGAGTGGATGGCGTAGATTATTTCAATATTGTTACTTGGGGGAAACTGGCAGAATTATGCGGTGAATACATTAAAAAGGGAAGCCCGGTTGCTTTGGAGGGCAGACTTCAGAGCAGATCATGGGAAACAGAAGACGGGCAAAAGCGATCAGTAGTTGAAATTGTTGCCGAAAATGTTCAGTTTTTAGGAAGAGCAGGCAGTTCTCAAAGTTTTCAGGATTCAACAGAAAGAAGCGCGACTTTATCGGAAAGCGCAAATAGGGATAATCCACCGGACATCGATCTTTCAGATATAGACTTAGGTAATGATTTACCTTTTTAAAGTTAGGAGGAGCTTTATTGGAAACAGGTTACACAAGAAGACCAAGAAGAAAGTATTGTAATTTTTGTAAAGAAAAAATAGCGTATATAGACTATAAAGATATTTCTTTATTGCGTAAATATATTAGTGACCGGGGGAAAATAAGACCGCGTAGAGTTACAGGAAATTGCGCCCAGCATCAAAGTGAGCTGGCTGGAGCAATAAAGAGAGCGCGTGAAGTGGCCCTTATTCCATTTTTTGTCAAGTAATTTGAAGTTTAAGATTTAATAAAAAAAGCGGGCCGCCAAGACCCGCTTTAGGTTTTTAAAGGAGCAAGAATTACTTGAAGATGAGCGAAAAGAATAATTTACTTGACACCATAAGGGCAATACTTTTGTCTGTTTTTTTCTTGTATTTGTTTTTTTTAATTCCTCAAATCTGGTTTATTACTTTCTCTGTTTTACCTTTTCCTGTTTTGTATATGTCTGTTAAAAATGGAGTTTATTCAGGAATTTTACTTAGTGCGTTTATGTTTATTATAAGCGTTGTTTTTGTCGGAATAATCCCTTCTTTATTGATCTTTGTTTTTATAGCGCTTATGGGAATTGGTCAATCAATTATAATTACTAATAATTTTTCTGCCAATAAATTTCTTTATTTAAGCGTAGTTGTTATTGTTCTTTGTTTTTTAATAACAGGTATTTTTTCGTATGCTGTTTATAAAGTGACTGTTTTTCAGGCGGCAAAGAAAACGATTAACATCTCTTTAGATGAAGCAAAGAAGATTTATATAGAAAAAGAGATATACAAAAATGCAAATCTCACCCGAAGTCAGTTTGAAAAAAGTTTTGAGCTGACCAAGAAAAGCGCTCAATCACTTCCTTATATGATACCAAGTACTGTTATTTTGTTTTCAGGCTGGGCCATTCTTTTAAACATGCTTATTTCTCAATATGCATTAAAAATTTTAAAACTGCCCTCAAGTTCTCTTTCGGTTTTTTCAAGATGGCAGATGCCATGGTATTTTGCGTGGGGTTTTATTTTTGGATTAACCTTAAAATTGTTTTATCGATATTTTCCATTTAGTTATATAATGAGTTCTATAATTGGAAGTAATTTGCTGATTACTTTTGGAGCGCTGTTTTTTATTCAGGGACTTTGTGTTATTTATAATCTCTTTGAAGAGAAAAAATTTTCAGTCTTTAAAAAGAGCTTTTTCCTTAGCATTGCTTTGTTTGTCCAGTTTTTATTTCAGGGGTTGACGTGGCTGGGTCTTTTTGACGTCTGGTTTGATTACCGCGGGTTGTTAAGAGAAGAAGCCAATAAGACAGGAAGCTAAAAGATGAAAGTTATTTTGCTGGAAGACGTAAAATCATTAGGTAAAAAAGGAGATATAGTCGAAGTCTCAGCGGGGTATGGACAGAATTTTTTATTGCCCAGAAAAATGGCGGCCGAAGCCACCAAGGGCAATCTGGAAAAACTGAGTCAGAAACAGGATGCTCTTAGAAAAAAACAGGAACGGGTTAAAAATGATGCGTTGGAGATTGCAAAAACTATTGAAGAGTCAACCTTTATAATTAAGTGTAAAGCTGGAGAAAAGGGAAAGCTTTTTGGTTCTATAACAATCAAAGATATAGCAGAAGCAATTTGTAGTGTTTTAAAAGTTGAAATAGACAAGAAAAAGATTAGTTTTGATGAACAGATAAAAAGTCTGGGCGATTATGTGGTTTTTGTAAAACTTCACCCGGAAGTTAAAGCAAAAGCTCACATCAGGATTGTTAGGGCAGAAGATTAGGAGATAAAAATTAAATGGAAAAACAAAAATCTGCTTTGTTGGAAAAAATTCCTCCACAGAATCTGGAAGCAGAAGAATCGCTTTTAGGTTCAATGTTAATCTCAGAAGACGCGATCCCTGTTGTTACTGAAATTATCAGAATAGATGATTTTTATCGGGAAGCTAACAGGAAAATTTTTGGAGCGATAGTTGGTCTTTATCAAAAAGGAGAACCGGCAGATCCAATTACAGTTGCCGAAGAGCTTAAAACAATGGGCGCTCTTGAGGGAGTAGGGGGCAAAGCTTATCTTCATACACTTATAAGCGGCGTGCCGACCGCGGCTAACGCGAAGTATTATGCTGAAATAGTAGAACGTAATGCGGTTCTGCGTTCTTTGATAAGAGTGGCTACCGAAATTGCCGCGCTTGGTTATCAGGCTCCTGATGAACTGGATATTCTTATTGATAAGGCAGAAAGTTTAATTTTTGGCATTTCTCAAAAGAGAATATCCGAAAAATTTGTCTGCGTGAGAGACCTTTTAGTTGAAAGTTTTGAACAGATAGAAAAGTTATATGAGAAGAAAACAAATATCACAGGAGTAGCAACTGGTTTTACTGATTTCGATGAGATGACTTCTGGTCTTCATACCTCTGATTTGATTGTTATTGCCGCGCGTCCAAGTATGGGCAAAACATCTCTTGCTTTGGGCATTGCTTCAAATGTAGCTCTTAACCTAAAAATACCTGTGGCTGTTTTTAGTCTTGAAATGTCAAGGCAGCAGCTTGCCCAGCGTTTAATTTGTTCAGAGGCAAGAGTTGACGCGACAGCGCTTAGAACAGGAAATTTAAAAGAAGAAGACTGGCCAAAACTCTCAAATGCTGTTGGTCGTTTGTCTGAGGCGCCAATATATATAGATGACACTGCGAATATAACTATTATGGAAGTGCGGGCAAAAGCAAGACGTTTGATGACTAAAGAACCTCTTGGTTTGATTATTGTTGATTATCTCCAGCTTATGCAGGGGTCTGGCAGACAGGAAAACAGACAGCAGGAAATTTCAGATATTTCACGCGCTCTTAAAATTTTAGGACGCGAGTTGAATGTTCCAGTGATAGCTATTTCACAGTTGTCACGTGCTGTAGAAAACAGACAAGACAAAAGGCCTCTTTTAAGTGATTTGAGGGAATGTGTTACTGGAGAGACTATTGTTGTATTACAGGATGGTCGCAGAATTCCCATTAGGGAATTAGTTGGCAAAGAACCAGAAGTTTTTGCTGTTTCACCAGAGGGACACATTGTTTCCGCTAAAAGCGATAAGGTGTGGTGTGTGGGCAAACGTCCTGTTTATAAAGTTTATTTATCAAGCGGCAGGACAATTCGCGCCACAGCTAAACATCGTTTATTGGGAGCAAGCGGCTGGGTGAGAGTAGAAAACTTGATCGCAGGCGATCGTATTGCTTTGGCTCGTTCAATTCCAGAACCCGTTGACAACGATGAATTGCGTCAACAGGCTAGCAACGATCTTTTCTGGGACAAGGTTGTTAATATTGTGCCTGATGGCGAAGAAGAAGTTTTCGATCTCACTGTACCCGGACCAGCTTGCTGGTTGGCAGATGGAATAGTAAGTCACAACTCCGGCGCGATTGAACAGGATGCGGATTTAGTGGTTTTTGTTTATCGGGATGAATATTACAGAAGAGATTCTGAAGATAAAGGAATAGCGGAAGTAATTATAAGCAAACACAGAAATGGTCCAACCGGCATTATTCGTTTGGCATTTCTTGAGCACTATACCAAGTTTGCCAATCTTGCGAGATCGGTTTAGAGAAGACCCGTGTTAATTTTGTGTTTTCACTTTTCACGCCTTGCTTCTATAAAGATTGTCAAGAGGACTTTTCGGAGCGTTTGACATATCCCTTATTATGTGAGTGTATATGAGAAACCGACTCGAGAAACTATCAAAAGATAGAAAGGGACAACACAGCATTCGTATTAACGATCAGTGGCGCATCTGTTTTGAATGGCGCAAAGGGGATGCTTACGGGGTAGAAATAGTTGATTACCATTAGGAGGCAATGATGACAAAAAAAATATTAGAACCAATTCATCCGGGTGAGATTCTGATGGAAGAGTTTCTAAAGCCTATGGCAATTAGTCAATATAGGTTAGCTAAAGATATTAATGTACCTGCACGCAGAATAAATGAGATTGTTCACGGTAAACGTTCTATATCTCCGGATACTGCTCTGAGATTATCAAAATATTTTGGCCTTTCAGAAAGGTTTTGGATTAATCTTCAGGCAAGATATGATCTTGAAGTAGAAAAAGATCGATTGAAGAATAGACTTGATGAAGAAGTACGTGTTTATGCATCTGCAATGTAATTTTATTCTGAATTAGTCTACAACAATAGCATGAAGTGAATGTGGAACCGCAGTTATCAAATTAGGTTGTTGATATTTTATAATCTGCAAATTTGTCTTTTTAGTATGTGAATGTGCTTTATCTCCGCGTCACTCATGCAGGCTTTAAGCCGGTAAGCTCCAATCTCTGAATAAAAGAGGAGTGTGTTGAATACCTGATTTTGAGCAGTAAGCATAAAATGGAACATTTTTTTACAGGGACAAGTTTTTTATCAAGTAAAAATTTTTGAAATTTCCGGAAGATTTTACATTTTAAATAAAAAAATCAAAATTAAGGCTGAAGAAATTTTTTAAAATGACTTTTTCTTTTTCGACAGCCTCGTTAGTCCAAAAATGACTTGTTTTTCCCTCCTTTTATATGTACAGTGTACATATGAGTGGCATTCAGTTTGAATGGGACGAAACGAAGAGCAAAGCAAATAAAAAAGAAGAAGCAGCCTACTGGAATTGGGGATGACAACAATGAGAAAGCATTATGACTTTGATAAGATGAAAGGTCAACGCAATCCCTATGCCGATCAGCTCAAGCAACCCATTACGATACGTTTGGATAAAGCGACAGTCGCATACTTCAAGGCGCTTGCCGATGAGCTTGGAATGCCATATCAAAATCTGATTAATCTCTATTTGCGCGATTGCGCTCTACGCCATAAAAAACTGAAGCTGAATTGGGCATCATGAAAAGATCTATAAAATAAATCAGGACTAACAAGGCACTACCTTAGGTCGTTAGATGAATATAATAAAAATTATTAAATCAGAATTACAGTCCATAGAAAAAGAATTTAAGGTTACAGTATTTTTTGCTTGCGAGTCGGGAAGTCGAGCATGGGGATTTGAATCAATAGATAGTGATTATGATATTAGATTTTTATATTATCACGATTTAGACTGGTATCTAAGCCTCAAAGAGAAAAAAGATGTGATAGAAAGACCAATCGATGAAAAACTTGATATAAGCGGTTGGGATTTGCAAAAAACACTCAAGTTAATGAGAAAATCTAATCCTCCACTTTTTGAGTGGTTGCAGTCTCCTGTAATTTATAAGGAAGATTTAGAAATATCCAATATTCTCAAGGAAGCTTTTCCGAAATATTATTCTTCAAAAAATTGCCATTATCACTAGTGGTATCTACTACTTTGGAGGCAATGGATTGACGAAAGAAAGTCTTTTTTTGGCGTTAAAGACGGTCAATATGATGATATTATCAAGGAATATAAGGATAATGTTGATAACAAGCCGGATACTTTAGATGCGCAGATCAAAGCATTACAAGTTATTGGATTTAAAGAAGTGGACTGCTTCTATAAACATGGAATATTCACAATGTATGGCGGAAGAAAATAATAGGTTAACAAGTAAAGTAAAATATCATTCACATATTCATTGTCTGACATAAAGACAAAATTTAAATTTAGCGATAGGAGGACAAGTGGCGAAACAAAAAACTAAAACTAAATCTAACATAATTTCTTTCCCGATCAAAAAGACACAAGAGAAACCAAAATGTGGGCTTTGCGGGAAAAAGACGAATCTAATCCAGACAGATTGTTGCGGAAACTGGATATGCAATGATGAACATAAATATGTCATGTTTTCCTATGCCAGAAATAGTTGCAGCAGAAATCATAGTCGTTATACATTGTGCGGCTATCATCACGTGGAAGAACACGAAGGACACTGGAGAGACTGCGCAGAATGCAGACAATCCTTCGAAACAGAAATGTATGTTTGGTACGGGACTAACGAATACAATTTTGAGAAGCTTGAGAACCCGCCTGCTTACGAACCTACAAAATGCTCTCGATGTGGAATCATCATTAATTTAGGGACTGATGGTTATTCCACTCTCGGTGATCAATATTGGTGTGAAGAATGCGGCGCTATACAGATGGAAGAAAGAATACAGGAACATAGAAAGAATCAAAAAAATAAAAAAGATAACAACTTATTGGAATGAACGAGTGCCACAGGACACTTTTTCAAATGAGCAAAGATTTAAGATTTCCAAATCGTCTTTATGCTATTTAACATTCCCCAGTGTCACTCGTCACTCATCAGGGCGTTAGGTGAAAATAATAAAATGAATTATCAAATACTAAAAGCAGAAATAAATGATGCTGAAGAAATATTAAAAATACAAAAATTGGCCTATCAAATAGAAGCTGAGCGTTACAATAACCACGATATCCCTCCTCTCAAACAAACTGTCGAAGAATTAAAGAATCAATTTAAAGACCATATAATTTTAAAAGAACAGAGTCAAGAAAGACTACGTTGTTCACAGATTTTCATCCCCCTTTGTGCCAATAAGTCGGCATGAATGTTTCATTATTAAACCCTTGGCGAAAGTAGGTTTTTGCCCAAATGCGGTAACTTTTGAACGATACTTTATTTTTCCATGAATTTTTCTGAATTTGTCAAGTACCTCAGTTTGTCGTAGCCCAATTGAAGCTATTCTCCCTACAAATCATCAAGAGGGCTAAGTACTCCGTGCCCTCCCTGCTGTAAGATATGAGTATAGATCATAGTAGTTGAGACGTCCTTATGGCCCATTAATGCTTGAATAGTACGAATATCTGTGCCGCGTTCTAGAAGATGTGTTGCAAAACTATGGCGAAAGGTATGCGCGCTAATCTGTTTTTTCAAACCTAACTTCTTACTGGCTACTTTAATAGCTTTATTGACTACGCTAGGGTCAACGTGATGTCGCCGAACTTTACCGCTTCTTGGATCTGCCGATAGTTCCCGCGAAGGAAAAAGATATTGCCATCCCCATTCTTTATTTGCATTTCGATATTTACGTTCGAGCGCATAAGGTAAATACACTTCGCCATATCCTTGCGCTAAATCCTGCTGGTGTAAAATTTTTACTTTTTCTAAATGATTTTCTAATAGGGGAACCATGGAACCAGGAAAAGTCGTCACGCGGTCCTTAGCGCCCTTCCCTGAACGTACCGTTAATTGCTTCATCTGGTAATCGATATCCTTAATTCGAAGTCTTACTGCCTCCATAATGCGAATCCCACTGCCGTACAACAATTTGACAATAAGTTGAGGAGCGCCCTCAATATAATTTATTGTTTGACGAACCTCTTCACGAGTCATGACTACTGGAATATTTATCTTCTTCTGTGCACGTATGGCGTTAATCTCTTCTTTTAATGATACTTTTAAAACTTTCTTGTACAAAAATACAAGTGCGTTCATAGCTTGGTTCTGGGTAGAAGGGGCAACGCCAGATTTCACGGCAAGGTGGGTCAAAAATTGTTCTATTTTTTCTTCACCGTCCCGCAAGTCCTCTCTGCTGGTCATTCGGTGATATTGAATATATCGTTTAATCCAATCACAGTATGATCGTTCTGTATGGATGGAATAATGCTTAAGCCTCATTATATCTTTCACTTCATCGAGCAACTTTCCCCCTTTTTCGATTGACATATTTTCTCCTGTTAGGTAAAGTTAAGCATATTATTGTTTCTAATTATACAGTATATAAGTACTGTGATATTATTTTACCTGATAATATATTTTTCGCAAGTTATCAGGGCAATTGATTGTGATAATCAAGCGTTAGCAATAGAAAAAAGGAATTTAAATGCCTATAGTATCTACATTTTTTGGAATAATTATCCGAATGTATTATGATGAACATAATCCTCCTCATTTACATACGGAATATCAAAACAAAAAAGCTGTTTTTGATTTTCATGGAAATATAATCAAAGGAAATTTAAATTCCAGAACGGCAACAAAACTCGTGAGAGAATGGATTGATTTCCATATTGACGAATTGAATGAAGATTGGACACTAGCAAGTACAGGAAAAGAAATTAAAAAAATAGATCCTTTAGAATGAGGTGAAATATGTGGAATATGAATGAAGTGAAAACAATTAAGTACAAAAATAATTATATTTACCATATTATATTTGATGATGGTAAAAGTGGAGATGTAGACTTCATAAATTACATTGGCAAGGGACCTATATTTGAGCCATTAAAAAATTTGCAATTCTTTAAAAAAGCAAAAATTGAAGGTGGTACAATTGCATGGCCAAATGGAGCTGACATTGCTCCTGAGACATTATATGAAAAAATGAATGCTAACAAATCACTCCAACGGACGGCGAGGAAAGGCGTTCGCCGCCGCTGATTTCAAGCGTTAGCCTTAACAAATCTATCAGGGTTACTACCTTGTTTGGAAAATGTTATACTTATAATATCGAAAGGAGATATTAATGTCGAAAGTAGATGAAATTAAAGTAGCCATCGATACTCTTCCAGAAAAAGAATACGTCCGATTGAGGAAATGGTTTTCTGAAAAAGATTGGAAAAGATGGGATAATCAAATTAAAGCAGACTCTAAAGCTGGGAAACTGGACTTTTTAATTGAAGAAGCATTTCATGCGAAAACCAAGGGGAAACTTAAGGCTCTTTAAATGCATCGCACTACAGATCGTTTCTGGAAATGCTTCAAAAAACTTCCTGAGCCTCTTCAAAAGATATCGAAACGAAACTTTCAATTACTTAAAACGGACCCAAAGCATCCCTCGCTTCACTTCAAAAAAATTGGTAAGTTTTGGTCGGTTCGTATTGGTCTTGGTTACAGAGCACTTGGTGTTGAAGATAGAGATGATTTTATATGGGTTTGGATTGGCACACATGATGAATATGAGAGAATGATTGCAGAGAGGGGCTAACCATTCACTCCAACGGACGGCGAGGAAAGGCGTTCGCCGCCGCTGATTTCAAGCGTTAGATTTTTTATTATGGGTCTCCCTATTGCCTCATTTAAAAATGTACTCCAAATGAGTATTCGTTGACTCATTAGAAATGTACTTGAAAGCAGATGTCTTTATCAACTCCTTTTCTTTTAATTCTTTCTTCATTTTATTAACTTTTAAAAGTTTATCCTGAAGTATG
>JACQXZ010000044.1 GCA_016208465.1 Actinomycetota bacterium | reverse complement strand
TATGAATTGGAGTATAAGATGCTAAATGCGATTGAACCAGAAAAGATTATCTTGAAGATGGACGATGAACAGCAAATTCTTTATAAAGTAATACACGGATAATTTCACCTATCAGGGTGTCCCGTTGCGGAAGACAGGAGCCGGAAGATAAACGATTTTATCCCCCACATTGCTCCATCGCCCTTATTTTTGTATAATAGTAGTAGTTATTTTAACAGGCAGGCAAAGCAAACAAGCAGGTTGTGGAAGCGCTATGAAAAAGTTCCTGATTTTGTCGTTGCTTATTTTGCTTGCAATAGGACTTGTTGGTTGTTTAAGCAGTTATTCTGAAAAGAACCCTGTTGAGCCTGAAAGAGCTAAATTAAGAAAGATTGAGATAAAGGATAAGCTTTTTATTTCCAAGCCAGACTGGGGTATTTTCAGCCGCGCCTTGATTCTGATTTATAATCCTAATTCAAATTATGGATTATATAAGAATAAATATTCGGTTTTATTGAAAGATAAAGATAATAATCTTTTGGCAGTGAGTGAAACCGAAAAGAAAAATGCTCTTTCAGATACAATTTTTATTCTTCCACCCAAAGAAACCATTGTTGCGGAGGCTTTGTTTAGCGAAGCAAAAGATGTGCCGGTAAATATAGAATTTAAGATAAGTGAGAAGTGGAAAAGTTTTGAGTTAGTTAATATCCCAAAAATTGAAATTAAATCTCATTCTTTTGGGGAAGGCGAATACAGCCTTTTCGTTGTTGGTGGAATTAAGAACAATTCAATAGATTCGCAGGATATCTATATCAGCATTGCGATCCACGATATGCGGGGTAAATTTGTAAACGGCGGAGTTGGGATGGTTCGGAAAGTTGAAAAGGATAAAACAGTTCCGTTTCAGGTTAATCTGGTTAATAAAGAACGGGGATACAAAGTGGACATAAAGGCTTTTCCGGTAAATATATTTGAGCTGGATAATAGGCAATAGGTTATGGGTTATGGGTTTTTAGTCCCAACACCCTCAGACCTTTGACCTAGTAGAACATTTCCAAAATAACATTTCAATGTTGTCATTTCGAGCAAAGCGAGAAATCTTAATGAATATGCATTATTAGAGAGGATATCTCCCTTCGGTCGATATGACATCTTAATTACGAAACGCTATACTAGGACCTAACGTGAAGGGTGGTTTAAATGAAAAAAATTTTAGTTTTGATTACGGTAGCGTTGTTAACTCTGGTTTTATTGTTGGGATCTTTTTTTGAAATGGCTGATGCAAAAAAGGTTACATCAAGTAAAAGAGTGAAAAAGTCTACTTCAGCTTCCTCAGGGCAAAATATTGCTCAGTTGATAAACGATGTTGTTTTTAGAGATGCTTTGATTTTTGATTTAAGAAAATTATTAGCCGAGCGGGATAACGATGTTGCTTTTAGGGACAAGATAATCGCGGATTTAAGGCAAACAATTATTACTCAAAATTCAACAATCGACAGCCTAAAAGCAACTCAACAGCCTGTTAGCCAAACACCGGACAGCGGCGGTGGAACTGTTCAAAAAAGCAATGGGGTTGTGGTTATAAACAGCCATAGCGGCAAGTTAAATAGTGATGGTTATTACGAAGTTACCGGAGAGATTCAAAATACTGGTCCCGAAACAGTTATATCTGCTAAGATTACAGCTACTTTTTATAATAAAGATGGCGATATTGTGGGACAGGTTTTTACGATTAGCCGTCAAGGCAGCATTGAGGTTAATGAAAATGAAAAAGTAAATCGGTATGATCTTAAGTTAGAAGTTCAATAGTCCCCCCTTCTTCTTTTGACTTAACTTCCCCCCTATGTTAAATTTTATTGAAAACGAAGGAGAATTTATGCTTCCAGTTACGGCTAAATTTAATCAGAATAATCATCTTGAAATTGGCGGGTGCGATGTTGTAGAACTTGCAAAGGAATTCGGCACTCCCCTTTTTATTGTTGACGAAGAAACAGTCAGAGCTCAATGTCGTTCCTATAAAGATGCGTTTTTTAGTCGTAGTCCCAATGTTGAGATAATTTATGCCAGCAAAGCCTTTATTTCACTGGCGATTTGTCAGATAATCAGTCAAGAAGGGTTATCAATAGATGTTTCTTCTGGAGGAGAGCTTTTTGTGGCTTTTTCATCTGGGTTTGAAAAAAAGAAAATTTATCTGCACGGAAATAATAAAAGCCCTGATGAATTAAGTTATGCTTTAGATAACGATATTGGAAGAATTGTTGTTGATAGTCATAACGAAATTGATTTGCTTGAGAAGTTACTTAAAGAAAAAAACAAAAAAGCAGATATTCTGCTTAGAATCACACCGGGCATAAAGCCATCTACCCACACCTACGTTCAGACAGGCCAGATTGATTCAAAATTTGGTTTTGGATTAAGTGATGGAACAGCAGAAAAAGCGGTTGAACAGATTTTGTCTATCAATAGCATAAATCTATGCGGATTTCATATTCATATTGGTTCACAGATTTTTGTTTTGCATTCTTACGCAAAATCAATTGAAATAATTATGGATTTTGTTAGGAAAGTAAAGGATAAATTTGGCTATGAGGCAAATGAATTAAATGTAGGCGGCGGACTTGGAATAAAATATGAGAAAACAGATGAACCATCAACAATTGATGAGTATGCTGAGGTAATCGTTGAAGGAATTAAAAAAGAGGCCGAAAAATTAAAATTAAAATTACCCAAAATAATGATCGAGCCGGGGCGTTCAATTATTGGAAACGCGGGAGTAACAGCTTATACTATTGGAACAATCAAGCAAATTCCGGGAATCAGGACATACATTTCCGTTGATGGCGGAATGTCAGATAATTTAAGGCCAATGCTTTACGATGCGGCTTATGAAGCAATTATCGCAAACAAAGTTAATGATCCATTAGTTGACAAAGTTACAGTGGCAGGCAAACATTGTGAATCAGGAGATGTTTTAATAAAAGATGTTTTTTTGCCTTCCCTGGAAATTGGTGATATTCTGGTAACTCCTGCAACCGGAGCTTATGGTTACTCAATGGCAAATAATTACAACAAACAACCAAGACCAGCAGTGGTTCTGGTTAAGGATGGAATGGCAAAGGTAATAATTCGGCGCGAGACTTATGAAGACTTGGTAAGATTGGATTATTCATTGCATGAATAAATGGGTCACAAAGACACAAGGACACAAGGTCACAAGTCACAAGACACAAGTGAGGAAAGAGTAAAGAAAAAGGTTGAAATCTTTAACTCGTGACTTTGTGACTTGACACTTGTGACTTTATCAAAGGGGTGAGTAAATTTGAAAAAAAATGTTATCAATGTCGGTCTTTTAGGTTTGGGAACAGTTGGTTCTGGTGTAGTTAAGATTTTGCTGGAACATAAAGATAGTATTTCCAGAAAAATAAATGCTCACCTTTTAATAAAATCTATTCTGGTTCGTAGTTTTGGTAAAGAAAGAGATTTAGTGATTGATAGAGAATTGCTGGTTAACGAGCCAATAAAGATAATTAATGATCCTGAAATAGATATTGTGGTAGAGGTTCTAGGCGGGGTCGAGCCCGCTAGAACAATTATCTTAAAAGCAATTGAGAATGGAAAACACATAGTTACTGCCAACAAAGAATTAATGGCAAATTACGGTAAAGAAATTCTGGAGGCTGCTGATCAATTTGGCGTTGACGTTTATTTTGAGGCAAGCGTTGGCGGCGGAATCCCGATTATTCATCCACTTAAAGAATCTCTTGCAGCCAATAAAATTAGCAAGGTGATGGGAATTGTCAATGGAACAACGAACTATATCCTCACTAAAATGGCTGAAGATGGTTGTTCTTTTGAAAAAGCTTTAAAACAGGCGCAGGCTTTAGGTTACGCTGAAAAGGATCCAAAGGCAGATATTGAAGGTGAGGATGCGGCGGCAAAAATAGCAATTCTGGCTTCGATCGCTTTTAACGCGAGAGTAACAGCGAAAGATGTTTATACTGAAGGTGTTTCAAAAATAACTTTTGAAGATATAACTTATGCGGAAGAATTAGATTACGTAATAAAGTTAATTGCTTTGGCAAAAGACGATGGGAATGGGATAGATGTGAGGGTTCATCCGGCAATGATACCAAAAACTCACCCACTTGCTTCTGTTAAGGATGTTTACAATGCTATCTTTGTAGAAGGGGATTCGGTTGGAGAAGTAATGTTTTTTGGTAAAGGCGCAGGAAGTTTGCCTACTGCCAGTTCAATTGTTGGGGATATGATAGATATAGCCAGAAATTTACAACAGGGCAGAAGCGGTATAATCGGATGCACCTGTTTTGAGCAAAAGAGAATTAAATCAATAAATGAAATTACTTCCTGTTATTATTTGTTGATGGATGTAATCGATCAGCCGGGCGTTTTGGCTAAAATAGCCAAAGCTTTTGGAGATCACAAGGTAAGTATTAATAGTGTAATTCAGAAACAGTCAAGAGGCATTAACGCTGATTTAATGTTTATGACTCATCAGGTTTGTGAAAGCAATCTAAGGGATGCGATTAAAGAAATAAAACGTCTTGCAGTAGTCAATAAAATTAACAATGTAATAAGAGTGGAGACCTCGTAAATACGTGAGGCGTGAGGGAAGTCACAAGTTAAAAGTCACAAGTCACAAGTAGGACAGGCGTCTCGCCTGTCAGAACAGTGATGGGTTGAGTGTGAAGACGTAGGTCAAGAAGATAGGAAGTCAAAACAAAAAGCAGGGCTCGAGGATTCAAGTAAAATGGAGGTTTTTTAGGGAGTGAATAACTGGCAGGGAATAATCAAAAAATACCAAGAATTTTTACCTGTAACAGAAAAAACGCCTGTCTGCACTCTTTTTGAGGGGAACACACCGCTTATCTATGCTTCTAATCTAAGCAAACGTTTTGGTCTTGAACTATATTTAAAATATGAAGGGCTAAATCCTACCGGTTCTTTTAAAGACAGAGGAATGACTCTCGCTATAAGTAAAGCTCTTGAAGAAAATTCCCGGGCAGTTATATGTGCTTCAACAGGAAATACTTCTGCCGCGGCGGCGGCATATGCGGCCAGAGCAGGTTTAAAATGTTTTGTTGTTATACCGGAAGGCAAAATTGCTTTAGGTAAACTTGCTCAGGCTTTGATTCATAATGCAAAAGTTATTGCGATTGATGGTAATTTTGATAATGCTTTGAATTTAGTTAAACGGATTACGGCTGAGCATAATATTACGTTAGTCAATTCAATTAATCCGTTTAGAATTGAAGGACAAAAAACAGGCGCTTTTGAAATTTGCGATGTTTTGGGAAAAGCTCCTGATTACCATGCGATACCAGTTGGTAATGCCGGAAATATCACTGCTTACTGGAAAGGTTACAAGGAATATAATGAAGCAGGCAGGATAGGTAATCTTCCTAAGATGATTGGTTTTCAGGCAGAAGGAGCGGCTCCGATTGTTAAAGGACATATTATTGAGAATCCTGAGACAATTGCCACTGCGATTAAAATAGGCAATCCTGCAAGCTGGCAGGGAGCAGTCGCGGCGGCTTCTGAATCAGGAGGCCTGATTGACGCTGTGACAGATGAGGAAATTTTAATAGCTTATAAGATGTTAGCTGATTCAGAAGGAGTATTTGTTGAACCGGCTTCAGCGGCATCTTTGGCAGGCGTGATAAAACTTAAAACTGAAGGAAAAATTAAAGATAGTTCATTGGTTGTTTGTATTTTAACTGGTCATGGCTTAAAAGATCCTGACCGCGCGATTGCGATTGTCGAAAAACCAAAAGTTGTTTCTGCTGATTATGAAGAAGTATTGAAATTGATAGGAATAGTCTAAAGTCACAAGTTATAAGTCACAAAGTCACAAGTTAAAGATTTCAACCTTTTTCTTTTATCTTTCTTCACCTGTGACTTATGATCTGTGACCTGTAACTTATAAAAGGAAAGGTTTACGTGAAGACAAAATATGTAGTTAAGAAGAGGCAAAGATATTAATTGAAGCAGTTGACAAAAAACTTGGGAATAAACAGATAAAATTTTATCCGGGGATAAGCTATCGTCATTTGATGATTCTTAAAAATTACGGAGATATTTCTGTTAACTGTACTCCGCCGCATGATGTTGTCGGAGAGCCTTATAAAAAGAACTTGCCGTCTGGAAGGGACGCAAAAGTTTTAATTGATTTAATTAATGCTTCACAACTAATTCTTGATTCTTATGAATCCCCGGCTAATTCTATTTGGCTTTGGGGCGAGGGAAAAGCTCTATCAATGCCTTCTTTTCTAAGCAGGTTTAATTTAAAAGGTTCAATTATCTCTGCTGTAGATTTAATTAATGGAATCGGACGTTGTATTGGTTTGGCTGTAATAAAAGTTCCCGGCGCTACTGGAAATTTTGATACCAATTATAAAGGTAAAGCTGTTTATGCTTTGAATTCCCTTAAAGAAAACGATTTTGTTTTTATTCACATTGAAGCTCCCGATGAAGCAGGTCACATAGGTGACATAAATGCCAAAATTGAATCAATCGAGAAGATTGATGAGTTGGTTGTAGGAACAGTTTTGGATGGATTAAAAAGTTATCCTGATTATAAAATTATGGTTGTTCCTGATCATCCTACTCCAATAAAGATAAAAACACATTCGGCTGATCCCGTGCCATTTTTAATTTATTCGAGTAACCCCCCCATTCCCCCCTTGCCAAAGGGGGACACAGAGGGGTTAGCCCCCCTTGCCAAAGGGGGACACAGAGGGAATTCCCCCCTTATTAAGGGGGAGGCAGTTAAGTTGTTCCCCCCTTTAGAAAAGGGGGGCGAGGGGGGATTTGAAAGTTCATCTTTTGATGAATTTGTTGATGAATATTATATTGATAAGGGCCATGAGTTAATGGATTTCTTTTTAACCTAGATTTTGTAATATCTAGGTTTAAGAGAAGGAAAATAGATATTTATATTGAAACTTCTAAAAGGGCTAGAGGCTATGGGTGATAGGTTGAAATTAGACAGAACCAAAATGGGTAAAGTTCAAATGTCAAAGCCCGAATACCAAATAAATGTCAAAGTTCAAAATCTAAATGTCAAAAAATTCTTGTGTATTTTGTAATTTGACCTTTGGATTTTATTTGAACTTTAAACTTAGTCATTTGAACTTTCCAAATATGAGAATTCTTATACTTACTTTGAAGGGCAAGAAAACAATAAGAGAGTATTTAAATGAAAACAGGATGGATTGTTTTAATAGTCATAGCCGTTGTTTTTATTATATCTGTTTATAGTGTTGTGATTTTCTGGCTGATTGGTG
>JACQXZ010000049.1 GCA_016208465.1 Actinomycetota bacterium | reverse complement strand
TACAAGCGAACGTTGTAGATGAAATACATTTAATTATTGAGGAGAAAAATCATGTCAAACGAAAAAAACGAATTAACCATTAAAATCGAAACCACCCAAGGGACTTGGGAGGCTACTTTCAAGAAAACCGACAAGGTTCAAGAAGTAATCCAAGCGGTTATTGGCCATTTCGGGTATTCCCCCGATGGGAAATATGAACTCCGACTGGAAAGCAATCCCGACGAGGTGTTGAAACCTGAACGCCCATTGGTCAGCTATGGGATAAAGGACGGAGATATCTTGGTTTTCACAGACTTAGGAGTAGCAGTATGAGCGTCGATCCGGGGATCTCATTGACCATTATTAAGAGTGAAATCAAAGATTGTGAGAAAGACTGTATCCGATATGGATGGACCATATCGGAGATTGACGATGAAAACCAATCTTTTTCAGTGCGGATGAGATCCCCGATAGACAAACAGGAATTCATCATCGAGATAAATTTTAAAAATTATAGGGAAGAACCACTTCTCATAGAATTTATTGATCTGGTAACCGGTGAAAGAGGAACCAAGAAGGCTTACCCCCGTGAAAATGGCAAACTGGGGAATTTTTTTCACAACTATCCTTGTATTTGTCACCCTTGTTCAAGAAAGGCCTATGGAGGTTTTAGCAACGTTCACAAGGATTGGCAGTTAAGCGGATGGCAGCAAAATCCAAAAATCGATAGTCTTAAGACCCTTCGGCCTATCCTAAGGGCAATTTATTCTCGGATTAGCGATCCGGAAAACTATCAGGGTAGAATGGGATGATTAACAAATTTATATATTTTATCAACAAACTCGTCGGATCACCCAAGGACAAGTTCTGGTATGTAATTCCGTCCAGTGTGATCACCGATACGGAAAAAGTTTTGAAGGAATATGGCAGCTTTAATCCTCCCCATGAAGGAATAGCTTATTGGGCTGGCTCATTAGTTAAAAACACTTTTCTCGTTTCAACTGTCATTGCCCCGAAAACAACTTCTAGTGTCGGGAGAGTGTTAGTAACTCAAAGGGGAAATTTTGATTTTGTACGAATTCTTAATAAAATTAATTTAATCCAGATTGCTCAAGTTCATTCTCATCCTACCTCTTGGATTAATCACTCGTTTGGTGATGATTCATGGGCAGCCTTTAAAAAAGAAGGATTGCTCTCTATTGTTGTTCCCAATTATGGCCTAAAAGGTTTCGGACACTTAGCGAATTGTGGCTGCCACCGGTATCAAAATAATTCGTTTATAAGATTATCGAAGGCATATGTCCAAAATCATTTCAAAATCACCAATAATTTTCAGTCTCAGTTTTTGGATTTACGAAAATGATTAATTTTCCTATAGTACAAAATGAATGGTACGCCCAAAGAGATGATAGAACTGTCCGGGTTCCAGAGGCTATCAATTTTCATCAATATAAATTGTACGTAATAATAGGAAATGATTTAAATAGTGTGGTTTCACAAGTGATGGCAGCAACCGCCTTGAACATCTTGGCCCGTTGGTGTCGGATACTTAGAGTCGAGATTCCTCCGGATATCATTTCACTTTTAAATATTAAGCCCGGGTATAGTTTTATCGATGTTGTCGCTGAAATTATGTACGATGCCGACCCTTACGGCCAATTCACATTTGGTCCGGTCGATGAAAAAGATGGTGTAGAAATCTTGATAATTGGAAAGACCAGCAAAAAAATTCAGCGGCCATGCTATTGGATTAATGCGGCTGGTTGGCTGGCTGGGGTCGGATATGGAACCCCAACTGCCGAGATGGATGAAAAAGATCCTAATATTATTGGACCAGCTTTTGCCGCTTGCCTGGGGAATGCTGAGATATTCAAACAGGCCATAGGACTCAAGAAACCCGAGGAATTCTCGATTTATTACTCTCTTTATGATTATTCCCTGTCATTTGAACCTAGCAGCCTTCAAAATCCGACTCTACTTGAACAGTTTGATCTTGGAAGAATCCATCAAGTCGGTTGTGGAGCCGTAGGATCGGCTTTTGATTTTTTCCTATCCCTTACTAATTGGAAAGGTTTGGTTGATCTCATTGATTATGATATCGTTAATTTTACCAATTGCAACCGTTCACTAATCTTCAGTGCCTGGGATGCGGTAGAACACCAGAAAAAAGTCAATATTTGCAAACGAAATTTAGAAATTAATAAGGGGATCTCAGTTTTGCCCTATGATGGCAGTTATAGTGACTTTATAGAGAACCAAGGTTATCTCCAAAATTGCCCAGATTTGATTTTATGTCTGGCAAACGATCAAAATGTTTGGGCAACAATTCAAAATAATTTTCCCCCGATTGTGATACATGCCACCACCACAATCAATTGGGGATTGAATTTCGGGCGGCATGTGCCTAAAAAAGAATGGTGCATTATGTGCCGTTTTTCAAAAGAGATCAAAGATACCTTCATCCCCCCTTGCAGTGAGGGGATGATTAATAATGAAACCCAAGAGGAGCCGATCTATGGAGTCCTTCCCTTCTTGTCTCCAGCCAGTGCGATTATTCTATTAGCCGAATTGGCAAAAATTGGGAGGGGCACCCCACTTGCTAAAGATAATTTCATTCAATTCTCAATGAAAGGAAAAGCAAATAAGTTTATTTCTTCTCGGAGGAGTCCGGATAAGGATTGTATTTGCAAGGATCAGGATTTGAAGATTTATCCAAAGGAAATAATAAAAACCAAGTTTAGCAATTTGTTTCATAAATTAACAACATAAGGAGATATTATCATGTCAAAAAATTATCATGTAGTTCGAAAAGGAGATCAGCGGGCTGTAAAAAGAGAAAAGGCAGAGAGGTCTAATTCGCTTCATGGTACTCAAAAAGAAGCCATTGAAAGAGCTCGGGAACTGGCCATTGGCAAGAAAGGAGAAGTGGTCATCCACAGGCCAGATGGGAGGATCAGGGACAAAGACAGTTACGGAAATGATCCTAATCCTCCAAAAGATAATAAATTCTAAAAAAATATATTTTTTGTTAATATTTACCGGCTTATCGCAGGTCAGCATGAAAATCTATCTTGAAATC
>JACQXZ010000048.1 GCA_016208465.1 Actinomycetota bacterium | reverse complement strand
TGTCTTTTTGACTGCTTCTTTCATTCCGATGATTTCTACTTCGTCTCCTACTTTTACTTTGCCTCTTTCTACTCTTCCTGTGGCTACTGTTCCTCTGCCGGTGATTGAGAAAACATCTTCTACCGGCATTAAGATTGGTTTGTCTATGTCTCTTTCTGGAGTTGGAATGTATCTGTCTACTTCTTCCATTAGTTTTAGAACTGAAGAGCAGTTGGGACAATCCTCTTTACCGCATCCGCATTCTCCGGCTTTTAGGGCTGAACCTGAAACTACCGGAATATCATCTCCGGGAAATTCATATTCTGAGAGAAGTTCTCTTACTTCCATTTCAACTAATTCCATTAGTTCTTTGTCATCTACCATATCTGCTTTGTTCAGGTAAACTACTATATATGGAACACCTACCTGTCTTGCAAGTAAGATATGTTCTCTTGTCTGAGGCATTGGACCATCGGCGGCAGATACTACTAAGATTGCTCCATCCATCTGAGCGGCGCCTGTAATCATATTCTTGACATAGTCTGCGTGTCCGGGACAGTCTACGTGGGCATAGTGTCTGTTTTTAGTCTGGTATTCTACGTGAGCGGTAGCAATAGTTATACCTCTTTCTCTTTCTTCTGGCGCATTATCAATTGAATCAAAGCTTCTTACTTCAACGTCTTCTCCATGAGCAGCCAGACATTTTGTGATTGCCGCTGTTAGTGTTGTTTTGCCGTGGTCAACGTGGCCAATAGTTCCAATGTTGATATGCGGCTTGGTTCTTTCATATTTTTGTTTTGCCATTTTTACTCTCCTTTCACTTTGCTTATAATTTCATGAGAAATATTCGTTGGAATTTCCTCGTAACACTCAAACTGCATTGTGTATGTCGCCCGCCCCTGAGTTTTTGAACGCAAATCAGTCGCGTATCCAAACATTTCAGAGAGCGGCACTCTTGATCTGATTATCTGCATCCCATTTCTGGGCTCAATGCCTTCTATTCTGCCTCTTCTTGAATTAAGATCGCCGATTACATCACCCATATATCCTTCTGGAACAACAACTTCAACCTCCATAATTGGCTCAAGTAAAATCGGGTTAGCTTTAGCAGATGCTGCTTTTAGAGCCATTGAACCAGCAATTTTAAATGCCATTTCAGATGAATCAACATCATGATATGAACCGTCAAATAGAGTAGCTTTTATATCAATCATTGGATATCCAGCCATAATACCAGACTCCATTGCATCTTTTATTCCTTTATCAACAGCAGGAATATATTCTTTTGGAATAGTTCCTCCCGTTATCTTATTTATAAACTCATAACCCCTACCCGGTTCTTGAGGTTCAAGCTTAATAACAACATGTCCATACTGACCGCGTCCACCGCTCTGACGAATATATTTTCCTTCAGCGTCTGCTTCTTTCTTAATGGTTTCACGATAAGCAACCTGGGGTTTGCCTACATTCGCATCTACTTTAAATTCCCTTAATAATCTATCAACGATAACTTCAAGATGAAGTTCTCCCATTCCTGAAATAATTGTTTGACCAGTCTCAACATCACTGCTTATCCTGAAAGTCGGATCTTCTTCTGCCAACCGGCCTAAAGAAACTCCCAATTTTTCCTGATCAGCTTTTGTCTTTGGCTCAATAGCCACTGAAATAACCGGTTCCGGAAAAACCATTGATTCTAAAACAATCGGTTTATTTGAATTTGATAACGTGTCTCCTGTCGTTGTATTCTTCAATCCAACTGCGGCGGCTAATTCTCCCGCAAATATCACTTCTTTTTCTTCTCTGTGATTCGCGTGCATCTGAAGAATTCTTCCAATTCTCTCCTGCTCTTTTTTTGTTGAGTTGAAAATATAAGAACCTGCTTTAATGCTTCCCGAATAAACTCTGAAAAAAGTTAATTTTCCAACATAAGGATCTGCCATAATTTTAAAAGCAAGAGCCGAGAATGATTCATCATCAGAAGTCAAACGAACTTCTTCTTCACCTGTCTTGGGATTAACACCCTTTATCGGTGGAATATCAAGCGGTGAAGGCAAATAATCAATTATCGCATCGAGTAAGGGCTGAACACCTTTATTCTTAAAAGACGAGCCGCACACCACCGGAATAATTCCCACTTTTAACGCTGCCGTGCGAATAGCTTTCTTTATTTCTTCTTCGCTTAAGGAATGTTCTTCAAGATACTTTGCTAACAAATCATCATCATATTCTACCGCTGATTCTATCATATGTGTTCTATATTCTTCAGCCAGATCTTTTAAATCATCCGGCACTTCTCTTTCTTCCCAAGTAGCTCCTTTTTCATCTGTAGTATAATAAAGAGCTTTCATTCTAACGAGGTCTACCATCCCAATAAAATCGCTTTCTTTTCCAATAGGAAGCTGAATAGGAACAGGGTTGGCCTGAAGACGATCTTTTATCATTTCGACTCCTCTAAAAAAGTCTGCTCCCGTTCTATCCATTTTATTAATATACGCAATTCTTGGAACACCATATTTATCCGCCTGCCGCCAGACAGTTTCTGACTGCGGTTCAACGCCGCCGACTGAACAAAAAATCGCCACGGCTCCGTCAAGCACTCTCAATGATCTTTCTACTTCTACAGTAAAGTCCACGTGCCCGGGCGTATCTATAATATTAATACAATGATTTTTCCATAAACAAGTAGTTGCCGCTGAAGTAATTGTAATCCCGCGTTCCTGTTCCTGAACCATCCAGTCCATAACAGCCGCTCCGTCATGAACTTCGCCCATCTTGTAAACTTTCCCTGTATAATACAAAATGCGCTCAGTCGTGGTAGTTTTACCAGCATCTATATGCGCCATTATTCCAATATTTCTTGTTTTTTCTAATGGATAATTTCTTTTCATGTAAAAATCATTTTCCTCTTTCTAATTTCTTTCTTTTCACCTTTCACTTTTCACTTTTTACACTCAACCCATTACCTATTACCTATCGCCCATTACCCAACATTCACACCTTACGTTCCTACCACTTATAATGCGCAAAAGCTCTGTTCGCTTCGGCCATTTTGTGTAAATCTTCTCTTTTCTTCACCGAAGCTCCAACCCCGTTTGATGCATCAATTAATTCTGCCGCCAGACTGCTAGCCATTGACAGGCCTTTCCTTGCCTTCGCAAAACCAATCAGCCATCTCAATGCCAATGTTGTGCCTCGCCTCGCATTAACTTCAATCGGAACCTGATAGGTCGCTCCGCCTACACGTCTCGATTTTACTTCCAAAAGCGGCTTTGCATTATCAACCGCTTTTTTCATTACAATAAGCGGATCGCTTTTGGTTTTATCTTTGACAATATCAAGAGATTTATAGATAATACCAGACGCAAGGCTTTTTTTTCCACTCTGTAAAACATGTGAAATAAATTGAGCCACAAGGTTGCTATTATAAACCGGATCTGGAACTATTTCTCTTTTTGAAGCTGGGCCTTTTCTCGGCAATTAATAAACCTCCTAAACCGAACAAATCGGAATTGTAAACTAACTCTTCTGAATCTTAACTCCATATTTTGATCTGGAGCTCTTTCTGTCTTGAACACCGCCAGTGTCTAAAACATTTCTTATTATTTTATAACGCACCCCCGGCAAATCCTTTACTCGTCCACCTCTTATAAGAACAATTGAATGTTCCTGAAGGTTGTGACCAATACCGGGTATATATGAAGTTACTTCCATACTGTTAGTCAAACGAACTCTTGCTACTTTTCTTAAAGCAGAGTTAGGTTTTTTAGGAGTAGTTGTATAAACCCTGACACATACACCTCTTTTTTGAGGCGCTCCTCTTAAAGCAGGAGTAGATGTTTTCTTTTTAGCGCTTGTTCTTCCTTTTCTGACAAGTTGATTTATTGTAGGCAAAACTTTTCTCCTTTTTGCTTTAAAATAACCTAATCTTTAGTAATGATTAAAATTAATAATTTTTTAGTCAACAAGAAAAGAATATACCATTCTACTATATAAATGTCAATAGGTTTAAGATGCTTTCCAAGGGTTCCCTTTCTCTGTATATCAATATTGACATACCGTTTTTTTAGATATAATTTTAGTGCATGAACATCTCGAGAGTTTTTCTTCGAAAAATTCCACTCATACTTATAGTTATTTTGGTTATCATCATTGTATTTCCACTGCTTTTTATCTCTATAGCCAGCCGAATCATTACATATCTCTCTACCCCATCTGATCTCAAAAAAGCCAAAAAGCTTGGAGAAAAACTGGCTGAAACCAGAAATTCACAAATAATTGTAGTTGTTGCTCATCCCGATGATGTTGACTGGTACGCTGGCGGAACTTTAGGAAGGCTTCATCAGAACAATAATAAAATCACAGTTGTTTTGGGGACATCGGGAGAAAAAGGAAACAATTCAACCCCTAACTTGGGAAAAATCCGCGAGGAAGAACAAAAAGAAGCAGGACGCATTCTTGGTTATGATGAGATAATTTTTCTGCGCTTTCCAGACAGAGGCCTTCAGCCGGATAATAAATTTAAAGAGGAACTCAGAAAAATTTTCGCCAAACGCAAACCGGATATTCTTTTCACTTTTGATATAGAAAAAGAAGGATATATTTATCATCATTCAGATCATCGGGCTGCTGGTAAAGCGGCTTTGGAAATTGTCAAAGAATTTGAAGGAATAAAGAAAATTTATCTTTTCCATTCCAGTGCCGCTAATGTTATTTTTGACATCAGCAAAACAGTTGACTTAAAAACCAACGCGTTAAACGCACATAAAAGTCTGGCATCTAATACAATAAGCCGTATTTTTGGTTTTCTTCCCTCTTTTACGCGTTCGAATACCCGCAGATATATGTATAATTCAAATCCACAGATAGAAAAAAAAACCGGAATTAAATACGCAGAATTTTTCCGAGAGGAAAAATAATTACATTGTTAGCAATTAGCTGCTGGATTTTTGATCAACGGGAATTGTAGATTAAACACCCCCCTTAATCCCCTCTTGCTAGAGGGGAAAGAATAAACAGCATTTACCCGCTTGAAATGAGAAAAAATCACAAATTAAGAGGAGAAAAACAGAGGGAATCATTTTTTCATTTTCAAATATTCATACGCGGAAGTTGCTGCCAATACTCCCTGCGCGCATCCGGTAATTATCTGCCTCAATTCACCAGTGGCATTAGTGATATCTCCAGCGGCAAAAACACCTTCAATATTTGTTTTTTGTTTTCGGTCAACATCAATATAGCCAGTTTTGTCTAATTCTACTCCTAAATCCAGAGCTAATTTACTATTTGGCTCAGCGCCAATTTCTATAAAAACACCATCGACTTTAAGAAGATTGCTTCCCTGATATTCATTATCAAGAACTAATTCTTCTACAAACTTCCCGCCTTTGATTTCTGTAACATTAGTTTTGTAAATTATTTCAATCTTCTCATTCTTCTCCACCGATTCTACAATAATTGGCTCTGATCTAATCTTGTCGCGTCGATAAATCATAAAAATTTTTTTTGCGTATTCAGCTAAAAGTAACGCGCTTTTTGCTCCTGTCTTCCGCAACGGGACACCCTGATAGGTGAAATTATCCGTGTATTACTTTATAAAGAATTTGCTGTTCATCGTCCATCTTCAAGATAATCTTTTCTGGTTCAATCGCATTTAGCATCTTATACTCCAATTCATA
>JACQXZ010000047.1 GCA_016208465.1 Actinomycetota bacterium | reverse complement strand
TCATAGTTGTAGGTGGTTTGATTTAACAGGGCGTCTTTGGTCCATAGGAGATTGTTGTTGGTTAAGTCATAACTGGCAGTTATCTCGTGGTTTAATGGATCTTTGGTTGAGATTGTGTTTCCATTTGTATCATAGGTAAAGTTTGTTGTTTTGTTGTTCTGATTGGTAACAGAATCTGGTAAATCCAAAGTAGTATAAGCTGAAACAACTGAATTAAGTAATGGATCGGTTGATTTAGTTAGTCTGTATCTGTCATCGAACTCGTGAATGGTTTGTTTTCCTTTGTTATCAGTAAGAGTGGTTTTTCTGTTTACGGTGTCGTAGGCAAAGCTTGTTGTTGCAAGGAAGGCATCTTTCTGCCAATCAACCTTTCCACTTGCATCGTAGTGGTTGGTCAAGAAAGGATTGGCGCTTGGTTCTGGCTCTTGAATAGTTAGTAACTGATGGTTAGAATCATAGGTAAAGGTAGTTGTCTTGTTGTTCATATCTGTAACAGTGGTTAAGTTTCCATTAGCATCATAACTATATTGGATATTTCTTCCTGTCTGATCCTGAATCTTGGTGATTTGGTTGTTGGTATAAGTGAAAGTGATAGTTCTGCCACCAGAATCAGTAACGGTGATTAAAAGATTGTTGGCATTATAAGTAAGGGTGGTTTGGTTATCATATTTATCAATCCGGCTAGCAAGAAATCCATTGGAATTAAAATTGTATTTGCTTTGATCTTTGAATTTTAAGGTGTAGGTGTTATCAGCATTTTTGTTTAAAGTTTCAAAGGTTCCTTCTGGTGTGGCATAAGTTCCATCTGAATTTTTGGTAAAAGTATACCTCTGACTATTTGCTTTCATTAAAGTAATTGATTCATCTGAGTTAAAACGAAGATTGGTGTTGTAATTATGTGTCCAGCCAAACCCTAAAGAACCATTGTAGATAGTGTCTTGTGAGTTGTAGGAACGAACTATTTGAATAGGCGATCCTTTGCCGGGAATGTTTATATCTTCGTGTTCATAGGTATAGTTTCCAGTTGCAGTATTTACTGGTTCACCGAAGTAGCCACACGGCGTATCGCTTCCGTATCTTCCTTGAGGATCAGTGCCACCGCCTGTTCCCGTATAAGGCGAAAGCGCCCAAGGATCCTGATCTACATTTCCATAGATTTTGCCTGATGGGTTAGTCCCAGTTCCCCACCAGTTGTATTGAGCATTTACTATGTTGCTACTTTCACTGTAAATCTCGTAAGAATCACTGTTAGAAATGTTATTGTAGTTGATCGTTGGCGAGGCAGACTCGATTGCGTAAACACCAACTCCCTCTACAAAACTCCACCAACCCGGATCAAGTATAGTATTGATAATGGTATTATTAGTAATAATTGGAGTAGCTGATCCAGCAATTTTAATACCATAGTTCATATTATCTGAGATTAGGCTGTTGGTAATTGTAGGTGAACCATCATTGATATAGAGAGCTCCATTATTATAACGATCAACACCAATACCAAAATCTACTCCTCCGCCATATTTTACAATAGTATGATTAAGTCTTGAACTGGCTGAAAGACGAATATGGTCCCAATGTTCAAGGTTGGTAATTGGAGTAAAACCATTGTTATTGGTATCTCCTCCATAAGAATCATCAGCGATAGAGGTAAAAACTATTTTGTTATCTGCGATTCCTTCAGCAATTAAAGTACCTTCTATGTTAATATGAACTTCTGGCGCCTCAATTTTAACAATTACTCCTGGTTCGATAGTGAGAGTTGCTCCTAAGTTTATGGTAAAAGTATCGTGATAAAGAGCATAATTGGGAGAGATAATATAAGGACTTCCATCTTTAGTCCAAGTAGTATTGGTTAAAACATGATCGCTTATAACAGTTCCAAAAACAGTGAAGTGCCAAGATGAAGTTGAAAGATTGCCTGCATTGTCTTTAACAGAAAGATCAACATAATGTTTGCCCTTAGTAAGATCGCTAGGAGGAGCAAAACTAACTATGCCTGTTACCAAATCATAGGAATGAGAAACAGGCTGATCATCTAATTTCATTACAATGGTAGAAGGATCAATAGCTGAACTTGAATCTGTTAGTCTTGCTGATATGGTAGGTGTATAGGTATTGACTGTTGTGTTTGGAGTTGGCGTTTGTTCGCTGATAGAAGGTAAGCCTGTATCTACTTTAAATAACTGACTCTTGACCATTTCATTATTTCCTGCTGTATCTGCTGAATAATAATAAAGATTATTTTGTCCTTCTGGAGGATTAAATGGTGTTAAGTAAGTTGTCCAAGGACCAGATGCTGATGTCCAAGAGTAATAAGTTATCCCTGATTTATCGCTGGCTAGAGTTATGGTTGGATTTGAGATATACCAGTCATTTTGACCATTGGGAGTAGCTGGAGTAGTAGTTAAAGTTGTAATAGGAGCAATATTGTCAACATCACCTATTTTTATTCTGTAATTGCTGGTTGTTCCTTCAGTCCAGAAAGCAAACACTTTATTGTTGCTTTTGTAATTTGAAGAAACAAAAAGATTATTTTTTAAAGCTGTTACCTGAGTGCCAACTGGAGCAATGGTTGGATTGGTTGAGGTTCCTATCACTATCCAATAAACGCTGTCACTGGCTTGCCAGTCTGAGGGAGGTGAAAAAGTAATATCTCTTAAACTGATTGATAAGTTGTTGGTATTATCTGTATATGAAGGAAGGAGAACGAAATCAGTTCCATTGTAATAATAAATTTCTAAATTAAGACCTTGGGCAAGAGTGCTTAGGTTAAAAAAGATGCTGTCAAATTGCTCGGTCATTCCGACAAAGAGATAATCATCGGTGGAAGAAATCATCTTTTGGGTATCTGTGCGTTTAACATCTGCCTCAGTATCATTGGCAGCTTGTTCTATTAACCATTCAAAGTTGTCGGTTGGTGCATTGTAAACTGCTACTCCATCAAAAAATCTTTCTGAGCTTTTGGATAAAGTTTTGGAAGAATTGTTTCCTAATTGTTTAACTTTAACTATTGATTGGGAGTTTCCCAGATATTGCTGATAAAAAGCATAGATGTTATTGGTGGAACTATCTAAGGTAAGGGATGGGTAAAGCTGTCCGTCACTGGCTAATTCAATTGGTTCTGACCATAAATTGTAGGGAAAGATAGAAGTTTTATAAACCAGATTATATGGCTCTGTTTCTTTAGGATAAGCCAGATAGATTTTATCATTGTTATCAATTGTTCCTGAAGGAATTCCACCAGCATTTTCTGTCCATGTGGTTGCAATATTGGTTGTAGCTGAATCCCAATCAGTTCCATCAAATAATTTGCCTTCGATGGTGTTATAACGATACCAAAAAGCATAAACTCTGTTATTGGAAAGAGGAATAATGCCGGGAAAAACAACGTCAGAAGTATTAGAAGTATCACTTAAGTTGTAGATAGCTGATTCCCAGGTAGAAACGCTGTTTGGATTTAAGCTTCTGCGGGCTTTTATCCAGTATTTAGTCCCATTGCTATATCTGGCAGTTACCCAGATTTTGCCACTGCTATCCTGAGTAATTGAAGGATAGGCGTAATAATTAGTTGTAGGACTAGTTCCTGAAAGAGCAGTTGACCAACTTGGGTCCCAAGTAATTGAGGTTGAACTAATGGTTCCTTTTTTAACTTTAATGCTTGATTTGTCAAAGAAGCTTGAATTATGAAGAAGCGCCACATAAACAGTGTTCCCATTCTGCCAGAGAGAAAACTGATAACCTGAAGTCACTTTCGCGTCAGTTATGGCCTGAGGAGTTCCTGACCAGTTAATTCCATCACTTGAATATTCATAAAACACTTTATTATCAATCAAACCGTCTTTTTTTACATAAAAAGCCCAGTAATTAGTTCCATCATTGAATATCTTTCTCTGATTACTAAAAGCAGTTGAATACATATCAGAGCTATTGTCTGCAATAACAGTCGGATCAATTGTAACAGGGTAAGCTGCTTTATCTAAGAAATCCTGACTGACTGTTAAAATGGCTTGATTATCTTTTATTTCAAATGAAACTGGTCCATTATTTTTGTTCTTGTCAAAGACAACTGGGTTCTGGATCAAAAACATAGAAGTATTAAATGTTTTTAAAAAGAGTATAAATAATTTTTATATCTGAAGAAGGTGTAAAAATAACTTTGTTGTTTAACTCTATTGGAAGTGAGAAATTTGAAAAATTATTTATTCTAAAATCAAGATAACTTTGATTGGAAATATATTTAAAACCAATTCCTTTAGTCAAACTCTCGGAGAAATCAGGATAATAATTTAAATCAGAATCTGAAGAAAGTTTATCTACCTGATAATTAGGTATATATGAAGATTTATCTATTTGTTTTTGAGGTAAAGATATTTTAGGTGGAAGAGGAAGAGCGAGTGCAACTTTGGAAGTAAAAAGAAGTAAGATTAAGACAAGAAAGATTAATTTAACTGGTTTATTTTTCATAATTGTCTCCTTTGTGATATTTACGTATTATACTTATTCATTAAATAATCACCAAAGTCTACAATTTAAAAACTCCTTATTTTATAATTCTTTTTCTTTACAATTATTCCTTTAGCAAAAAAGAAAATTTATTTTTAAACAAAACAGGCATAATATTCAATATTTTACCTGCTAATAAAATCATATTCACTTTCCCTAATACTTCCACCTTCTATTTTTATCAAAACCCGGTGTGGAAGACAAACGATAGACTGGGATGGATTTTCTATCCAGCCGTATGAAACACAAATTTTATCCGGACAAGTAGATGAAGCCACTCTTGCTTTTCCTTTTTTTATTTCAATCAAACAACCGCCTATTTTCAATTTTTTTTCATTACTTGCATCAGTAAATCGTTTTAATTCTTTGCCTTGATAATATATTATTATTTCTTTTGATTTGGAGGGTGCTTCCGCAATATATCTTAAAACTGGCAAGGATAAAAAAACAGATAAAACAAGAATAAAAAGAAGAATTTTATCATAGCGAGTAAGCATTTTTATTTCACACAAATCAATATTTTAGGTTTTTTCATTTTTGCATTAAATTATATACTAATTTCTACTCATCGTTTTTGAAGAAAACTCATATTTTAAAATACTATTCATAGGACACTTTTCAATACACAAACCGCAATTATCGCATTTTTCGTAATTAATTACCGCCAAGTTGTCTTTAAGGCTAATCGCATCAAGAGGACAGGCTTTAACGCACAGCCCGCATCCAATACAGCCAACAGCGCAAATCTTTTTTACAACAGGTCCTTTGTCTTTCGAACTGCACCTGATTACCACTCTTTTATCTGAAACTACCAGTTCGAAAAGATTTTTTGGACACGCCTGCACACACAAACCACAAGCCGTACATTTATCTTCATCAATTACTGGTATTTTATTTTCATTAATTGAAATTGCGTCATAAGGACAGGCATAAACACAGGAACCTAAACCCAAACATCCGTAGGAACAAGCCTTCCCTCCGCCTGCCGCAAGAACCGCACCCCTGCAAGTCTTTATTCCTTGATAGTCTGCTAAAAAACTACACTCCTTAGCTCCTCCCTGACATAAAACGCGGGCTATCCTTTTAACTACAACACAAGCATCAATACCCATTACTTCGGCTACTGCTTTAGCTACTGCGGCTCCACCGGCAACACAGGCTTCTGGCGGCTGCCTTCCATCTGCCATTGCTTCCGCCATTACATCACAGCCGGGAAGACCACAGGCGCCACAATTTGTTCCCGGCAACGCCTCCCTTATTTTCTCAATTCTTGGATCGATTTCAACTGCAAATTTTTTAGAAGCAACGCCAAGTAAAACACCTATAACAAGACCTGACCCGCCCATTGCCAGAACTGCTTTTGCAATTAATAATAATTCCATTAATTTATCCTCTGTCTTCTGACTTCTGTATTCTGTATTCTGATTTTTACAGTCCAAACAACCCCGAAAAACCCAAAAATGCAAGCGACATCAACGCCGCTGTGATAAAAGCAATTGGATATCCTCTTAAAGATCTGGGAATAGGCGCAATATTAATTCTTTCCTTTATTGCCGCAAACATAATAATTACAACCGTATATCCCACGGAAACACCAAACGTATAAATTATTGCTTCTAAAAATGAATATCTATAAGTAATATTTAATTTTAAAAATCCCGGTTTTACACTTTCGGTCGCTGCTGCCAGAACAGCGCAATTTGTTGTAATAAGCGGAAGATATATTCCCATTGCCTGATATAAGACAGGACTAATTTTGCGAATTACCATTTCTTCAAACTGTACTAACCCAGCAATAATCAAAATAAAAACAGGAATATACAAAAATTCGCCTACACCCAAAGGAAGCAAAATATACTTCCAGGCAATCCAACTGACAGCAGAGGCAATCGTCATCACAAAGATAACCGCAAGACCCATCCCGATTGAAGTTTCCATTTCGTTGGAAACACCGAAGAAAGAACAAAGAGCGATAAATCGAATTAACAAAATATTGGAAACTAAAGCCGCTCCGATAAACAACAAAATATATCGTTGTATTTCATCCATTTTAAACGATTCCCCCGCTTTAAAAATTTATTTATCTAACACACCGCGTCTTACGTTATTAATGGCCCTCCTTGCCCTGAATTTTGTTTAAAATAGCAATCAAAAAACCAAAGGTTAAAAAAGCTCCGGGAAACATTACCATAATCCGCGGAGGTTCAAAGACTGGACCGAGGGAAATTAAAACTTTATCAAAAGCAATTAATTTTCCGGTTCCCAAAAGCTCCCTGATAAATCCCATTATTAATAAAACCAAGGTATAACCAATTCCCATCCCAATTCCATCAGCCGCAGATCTTAAAATTGTATTTTTTGAAGCAAATGCCTCTGCCCTGCCTAAGATAATGCAATTAACCACAATCAAAGGAATCCACACACCCAATCGGTCGTATACAGACGGAAAATACGCTCTCATAACTAAATCTATTATTGTAACAAACGAAGCAATGATAACAATAAAAACTGGAATCCTAATGTTGTCAGGAGTTATTCTTCTTATAGAAGAAATAATTATATTAGAAAAAAACAAAACGAAAGTAAAAGCAATACCCATAAATATACCATTTTCAAATTTATTTGAAACAGCAAGGGCTGAACACAATCCAATCATTAATCGCAAAAGCGGATTTTCAGCAACAATGCCGTTTTTAATATCGTGCCACAACTGAGTAAACATTGTGTACCTCCTTTATGTCACAAGGACACAAGACACAAAGTCACATGTTAAAAGCTTTTGTAAAATTTCCATAGCAAACCACCCACTTCTTTTCTTAATCTTTCTAATCTTTCATAATTCTCTCTGCTTAGATAATCCAGACGAAAACAAAATTCTAATAGATACTCAGTTTCCGCCAAAGAACCCAAAGCAATATTTACAAATTGCTTTAATTCATTTTTGCCTTGCCTGCCTGCTCCTTCAACAATATTAGTGGGTATAGAAATAACAGCCCGTCTTAACTGAGAAGTCATTCCATAAATTTCATATTTAGGAAATCTTTTGGTCTCTAAATAAACCTGATATGCTAATTCATCTGCTTTTTGCCAGACTATTAACTTTTTATATCCTTTTTCCATTACTTTCACTTTTTACTTACAACCTTGTGACCTTGTGACTTGCAACATGTGACCCGCCTACTCTCAATCCTGCATCTTCAAATAAACCTCAAGCGCTTCCTTTACCCCATTTGCTACAGCTTTAGACGACCTCGTCGCTCCGCTTATCGCATCAATATCTTTATTAACTTCTATGGGATCGTTCTCTGATTTTTTCTTAAATTGTCTCTGAAATCCAGATGTTTCAATTTCTCCTCCTAAGCCCGGTGTTTCCTTATGACTTACTAATCCAATTCCCGCAACTCTTCCTTTGTTGTCTATCCCAACCACCATCGTAATAGGGCCGCCGTAACCCCGCGGGGCAACCTGAACGGCAAAACCTACTCTTTTATTTCCCAAAAATCCTTCTACAATTTTCTGAACATCCTTAAATTTTTTCTGGACTTTCTTTAATAAATCTTTTCTTTCCTTAAAACCTTTTGAACTTTTAATGCTTGGCAATACTTCCCTGAATGCTCTTAGTTCTTCCAGTTTTTTCTGCCTTTCGATTCTTTTTTCTGTAAGAGCATAGGTAAAAGAAAGACTCGCCGCGGCAATTATGCATATTATTGTTAAAATTGCTCCAAGCTTAATAATATCTTTCATTTCTTACGCTCTCCATAATCATTTTACGTCTCACGTTCCTATCTTCCCATTCTCTTGTCTTTCTGTATTTCTTTGTCTCTCAACGTCTCACTACTACTTTCGTTGGGGACAAGCCCCAACGCTACTATTACCCATAACCCATAACCCATAACCATCACTGTTCTGACAGGCGAGACGCCTGTCCTACTTGTGACTTGTGACTTTTAACTTGTGACTTCCCTCACGCCTTACATCTCACGCCTCACGTTTTACGTTTTCGTTCCAAAAACTTTCGGCTGAGTATATTTATCAATTAAAGGCGCGCAGGCATTCATAAATAAAATTGAAAACATTACTCCTTCAGGAAGACTTGAATAAAATCTAAGCAAAACAGTTACCATCCCGCAGCCAATTCCAAAAATAACCCGTCCTTTTCTGGTAATTGGTGAAGTTACATAATCAGTCGCCATAAAAAATGCTCCCAGCATCAAACCGCCTGCTAAAAGATAAAAAATCGGATCACCTTTCATAAAAACTGTTAAAACAGCCGTTGTGGCTATATAACTTAAAGGAATTCTCCAATCAATTATCTTCATATAAATAAGAAATATTCCTCCTGCCAGAAGTAAAATTACAGAAACTTCGCCCAATGTTCCAGAAGTATTTGAAAATAAAAATGTTTTATAAAAATTCGATGTTCCAAAATGAATAAGCCCTTCTCTTGCTTCTTTTGCCAGATATAAAGGAGTCGCTTTACTGACGCTGTCAACCGCAATCGTTTTATACCATGCTTTGGTCATATATTTTGGCCATGAAAGAAGCAGAATTGCCCGGGCAACTAAGGCCGGATTAAATAAATTGTAACCAAGACCACCGAATACCTGCTTTCCCAAACCAATTGCAATAATTCCTCCAATGAAAGCAATCCACCATGGAATTTTTGGAGGCAATGTTAAAGCCAGCAATAGCCCTGTTACAATTGCGCTTAAGTTGTTTAAAGTAAAAGAAAGTTTCATATATTTCTGAAAAAGATATTCGGTCATCAAAGCTGAAACCAGACTAAAAAATAAAACCTGAACCGCATATAGTTTATAAAGATAAATACTTAGTAAAGCCGCTGGAAGCAAAGCAAGAATAACGTAAAGCATTATTTTTGCTGTTGTTGTTTCATCTTTAACGTGAGGAGAAACTGAAATAATCAAAGGTTTATTTTCCATTTTTAAGAGCCGCTGCCTCTCTTTTTCGTTTCATTAAAATTTCGCCTTTAGCCACTCTGAAAAGCTGAACCAAAGGAATTTTAGCCGGACAAACATAAGCGCAGCATCCGCATTCTATGCAGTCAAAAAGATGATATGAATCCACTTTTGACCACATCTCAACTCTTGCGTAGCTTCCAAGCATATTTGGAAGAAGCTGCATTGGACAAGCTTCAACACAACGTCCGCAACGAATGCAAGGCTTGTGCATTATGGTTTCCGGAACAACTTGCGTATAAGGCAAAACCAAAATCCCTGAAATGCCTTTCACAATAGGAACATTCAACTTATATTGAGCAAATCCTGTCATTGGTCCGCCTAAAATAACCTTACCAATGTCTCCTTTAAGCCCTCCGCATTCATTGATCACATCTCCAAGCAAAGTTCCTATTTTAACCCTTAGATTAGATGGTTCACTTATTCCTGTTCCGGTAACAGTAATTACTCTTTCTATAAGCGGCGCGCCGTCTCTTATCGCTCTTGCAATTGCTATTGTTGTTCCAATATTTTGAACCAACGCGCCAACATCACTTGGCAATCCGCCAGATGGAATCTCGCGATTTAAAATAGCTTTAATTAAATGTTTTTCCGAGCCTTGAGGATATTTTGTCTCAAGAAGCGCAATTTGCACCGGGCTTTCAGCCCTTTTTTTGCCTGCTATCCCGTTTTCTTCCATTAACTTTTCTTCAACTTTTCTGACCGCATCCATCTTATTGCTCTCAATCGCAAAAAAACCTCTTTTTGCTTCAACTGCCTTCATAATAATTTTCATACCCAAAATTAAATCAGCCGTATATTCCAGCATGTTGCGGTGGTCGCAGGTAAGGTATGGTTCACATTCACAACCATTTATTATCACACTATCAATTGGTTTATCTTTCGGAGGAGTAAGTTTAACATAGGTCGGAAAAGCAGCCCCGCCCAAACCAACAATCCCAGCTTCTCTAACAATTTTCCTAATCGTATCAGGAGAAATATCTTTTAAATCCGCTGGTGTTTCTATACTCATTTTTTTCTGCTCTTCGGAGGGGGTAATTACAACACTTAAAACACTAATCCCGCTAAAAATTACCCGTGGTTCAACTGCCGTAACCTTGCCGGAAAAAGAAGAATGAACAGGCGCGGAAATAAATGCGTCAGAATCACCTATTTTTTGTCCTGCCAATACTTCGTTTCCTTTTTCAACCAGAGGATTGCAGGGAGCGCCTGTATGCTGCTGAAGAGGCACAATTATTTCTTTAGGCAAAGAAGAAAATTCTTTTATACCTTTTGATTCTGTCAGATCTTTATGATAAAGAGGATGAACTCCTCCTTTAAATGTTAAGAGACTCATTGGTGTCCTGTTCTAAAAACTCTCACTTTCAGCCAAATATTTAGTAAAGCTTCTAAAAATATCACTGTTTGAAATAATACCCATCATTTTATGTCCATCAAAAACCGGCATTCTTCTTACACCGGTGTCGGACATTAATTTTGCCACATATCTTATATTTAAATTCGGAGTCACTGTGACCAGCGGCTTAGTCATTATGTCACCGACCTGCAATTCATAAGGATTTTGCCCTAAAGCCACAACTTTGTTAACCACATCCCGTCTTGTAATAATTCCATAAGCGTCTTCATAATCCTTGCGATTTACAATCAGACAACTAACCTTTTTTTCAGACATTTTTTTAACCGCCACCGCAACTGTTTCTGTTTCATCAATCATAATAATTTCTTTCACCATAATATCCTTAGCTTTCATCTTAACTCCTTTCCAGACCTCGTATTGCTGTCAAATAAATACTTCCTTTTGCTTATAGTTTAGATTAACCTCTTACTTTACTTATAAAACTTAAAAGTAAAAACGCAAAAGGTAAAACCACAATTCAAAAGTCAAAACTAAAAAACAAAACCGAAAAGACCTGGAACTTAAGCAACAAAAAAATAAAGAAATTTTTTCAATCTTGCTTTTACCTAAATTCCTGCTTCCTTCTGTTTTAAATTTTTACTTGTAGTTTTGACTTCTCTTACGCCTCACTCCTTGTCGAGTAGACATCCTTTATAACCTCATTTGGTTACTTAATGCCCCTCACAGAACCGTGCGTGAGGATTTCCCTCACACGGCTCTTCAGAAACACTTCCTCAATACGAGGATAGAGTATAAGTCAAGTGATATATCT